>JAGCCD010000041.1 GCA_017651785.1 Bacteroidales bacterium | reverse complement strand
GGAACGGACGTAGACAAGGAGGCGCGCGAAAGGGGTACCTCGGTCTATCTGGTAGACCGCACCGTGCCAATGCTGCCGGAGAAGCTCTGCAACAAGCTGTGCTCGCTGCGTCAGGACGAGGACAAGCTCACCTTCTCCGCCGTGTTCGAGATGGGCCCCAAGGCATCCGTAAAGTCACGCTGGATAGGCCGTACGGTCATCCGTTCCAACGCCAGGCTCGACTATGAGCAGGCGCAGGCCGTGATTGAGAATCCTCCGGAGGAGGGCAAACGCACTGACATAGAGGACGCTATACTTACCCTTAACGGCCTTGCCAAGATCCTTCGCGCAGCCAGGTTCAAGGCGGGCGCAATCAATTTCGACAGGCCCGAGATGAAGGTGGAGGTGGACGAGACCGGCAAGCCGCTCCGCGTTTACCAGAAAATCGCCAAAGAGTCAAACAACCTCATAGAGGAGTTTATGCTGCTGGCAAACCGTACGGTGGCCGAGTTCGTGGCAACCGGAGGTCAGATGAACGGAGTGGCGCAGAAGAACGCAAAGACATTCGTGTACCGTATACACGATGAGCCCAATTTCCTCAAACTTGAGGGACTGCGCGGCTTTGCTGCAGGCTTTGGGTACAAAATGGCCGATGCAAACAGCGGCTCCCAGGCAGCAACCGCCTTGCGCGAGCTCCTTGGTGCGGCACGCGGCAAGCCCGAGTTCAATGCCTTCGAGAACCTGGCGCTGAGAAGTATGGCCAAGGCCGTGTACAGCACGGAAAACATTGGCCACTACGGACTTGCGTTCCGTTTCTATACCCATTTCACCTCGCCTATCCGCCGTTATCCCGACCTTATGGTGCACAGGCTCCTTACCAGGTACCTTGCCAAGGGAGACTCTGTAGACAAGAGCCGTTTTGAGAGAGAGTGCGAGCATGCCTCAATGCGCGAACAGGTAGCTGCCGATGCCGAGCGTATGAGCGTAAAGTACAAGCTCGTGGAGTTTATGCAGGACAAGGTAGGGCAGGAGTTCGAGGGTATGGTCTCCGGCATAACCGAGTGGGGTATGTACGTAGAGCTGGACGATACCCACATCGAGGGTATGGTGGCCCTGCGGGAGATGAAGTCCGACTTCTACGAGTTTGACGAGAAGCGCTACAGGCTCATCGGCCGCCGCACGCGTCACCAGTACCGCCTGGGAGACAGGGTACGCATTCGCGTTGCGGCCGCGAATCTGGAGCAGAGGCTGCTGGATTTTGAGCTGATAGAGAACATAGAGATGCCCGACCGTCCCGGGCATGACGAGGGGCGCGAGTATGAGGAGGAGTACGGGATAAGACGTTCGCCGCTGCCGCGCAACCACGGCAAGCAGCAGGGGGCGGGAAAGGCGGCGCGAAAGGCATCCGCAAGTCATTCCCGACCCGGTCGGGGATCCAAGAAACCGCGCAGGAAGTAGAGATATGGCGAAGATACGTTTCACAAAGATGGAGGGGCTTGGCAACGACTATATCTATGTCGATGCCACTCAATACGCCATCGACAATCCGGCAGAAGTGTCGCGCCGCCTGAGCGACCGCCACTTCGGCATTGGCGCCGACGGCCTGGTACTCATAGGCCGGCCGCAGAACGCAGACTTCTCCATGCGTATGTTCAACGCCGACGGATCGGAGGGAAAGATGTGCGGCAACGCCTCGCGCTGCATCGGTAAGTATGTGTACGACAAAGGATTGACCGACAAGACGGAGCTTACCCTCGATACCCTTTCCGGCATAAAGCATCTTTCCATCCACCTTGGTGCAGACGGAAAGGCGGAGAGCGTTACGGTGGATATGGGCGCCCCAGTCAAAGTGGCTCCCGGATGCACCGCAGAAGCCTGCGGACGCACTTTTACCGGAGTTTATGTAGATGTAGGCAACCCTCATCTGGTAATCAGGACGGAAGATGCAGAAGCAGTGCCCGTAGATGTTTGGGGCCCCGCAATCGAGCGCCTTCCCCAGTTCCCCGGAGGCGTTAACGTGGAATTCTTTTCCGTCACGGCCCCCGGCTGCATAAGGATGCGCGTCTGGGAGCGGGGAAGCGGCATCACTATGGCCTGCGGTACCGGCGCCTGCGCTACCGCCGCGGCAGCAATGGCGCTTGGCCTTGTGAGCGGCAGGTGCACCATCCTTATGGACGGCGGCCCGCTGCAGATAGAGAATAACGGAACCCTTCTTATGACGGGTCCGGCAACAACAGTGTTTGAAGGAGAAACTGAACTATGAAAAAATGGCTTATCAACGCACGTGAAGGCGCCACCGCCCAAAGCACAATCCCTTCCGTGCTGGCGGCCGTAATGGCCTTTGGCGCGTCCGGATTCAATATCTGGATGGCTTTGCTGGGCATTTTGGGCGTAAAATGCGCCCACCTTGCAATGAACCTTATCGACGATTATCACGACTACCGCGCGGATATGCTGCAGGACCGCATGGGCGTAGTGAGGCAGGGCTTCAAGGCCTATACTGCCAAATACCCCTACCTTACCGACGGCAGTGCCACAGTGAAAGACCTGGGGCTCGCAATCGCCGCCTTTACAGCGGTAGCCCTTGTGTGCGGAGGCGCCGTTTTCGTGTTCCGCACCGTCCAGAACGGCTTCCTCGGGGCTGACGGCTCGGTGTGGATGCTGGTGTGCGTGGCACTGGCCGCCTTCCTTGGATGGTTCTACTCGGCCCCGCCCATCAAGTTCTGCTACTGGGGAGCGGGAGAGGCCGTTATCGGCATAATCTTCGGCCCTCTGCTAATGATAGGAATGAGCTACGCCGCGGCCGGAACGCTGGTGCCCCAGATCGGCATTCTCAGCATCCCCGTCGGCCTTCTTGTCATGAACATCCTCTACACCCACAGTTTCATTGACGAGAAGGGCGACAAAGCGTCCGGAAAGATTACCCTCGCGGGTCTCATACCTTCCGTGGGAGGCAAGCTGGCGGTAGCTGCGGTGCTTAACTTCCTGCCGTTCGTGATAGTGATTGCAGCCGTTGTCGCCGGTTGGGTGCATCCCGCCTATCTTGCTGTGTTCCTGGCACTTCCGCGTGCCATCTGGCTGTTCAATTCGCTAATCGCGTTTACCAGGGGAGAAGAACCGCCCGTGAAGAAGTGGCTCGGCCCCATGGGCAACTGGGAGGCAATCAAGGCGGGCGGCCTGAGCTGGTATCTGAGCCGCTGGTTCACCGCACGCAACCTCATTACCCTTTACTGCATCATTATAGCCCTTGTGCGCATAATCCTCATATTCGTATAGTATGGCGGGCAAGATATCACAACTCTTCTACCTGGCCGGATGGTTCATCGGCGCGCGCTTCCTGGGCAAGAAAAAGCCCCTGCAGAGCGTGGTATTCGTATCCGACCGCTGCAACCTGATGTGCAAGCACTGCT
>JAGCCD010000040.1 GCA_017651785.1 Bacteroidales bacterium | reverse complement strand
GGGTGGTGCATGGCGTAGAAGCGGCCGTCCTCGTCGTTCCACTCAAGCAGGGGGAAGTCTACGATCCACAGGGGGGCGAAGACATGAGGGTCCCTGAGTCCCAGGCGGTTACCCATCTCTATGCGGAGCACGCCCAGGCGGGTCTGTGTCTTGCGCTTCTCTCCGCACATCACCAGCACCAGGTCTCCGGTGGCGGCGCCGCAGGCAGCGGCAACCTCCTGAAGCTTCTCAGGCGTGTAGAATTTGTCTACGGAGGACTTTACGGTTCCGTCTGCGTTGAGCTTGATGTACACGAGCCCCTTGGCACCCACCTGCGGGCGCTTGACCCACTCGGTGAGCTCGTCCAGCTGCTTGCGGGTGTACTCTGCGCAACCGGGAACGGCAATGGCGCCCACGTAGGGAGCATCGTCGAACACGCTGAAGCCGCAGCCCTGTACAAGACCGGTTATCTCGTTGATTTTCATACCGAAGCGGATATCGGGCTTGTCTGAGCCGTAGTTGTCCATTGCGTCGTACCAGCTCATGCGGGGAAGGGGATTGGGGATGTCAACGCCAACGGCGTTCTTGAACATCTGCCTCATCATACCCTCGAACATTGAGAGGACGTCTTCCTGCTCCACGAAGCTCATTTCGCAGTCTATCTGGGTGAATTCGGGCTGACGGTCTGCGCGCAGGTCCTCGTCGCGGAAGCAGCGCACAATCTGGAAGTAGCGGTCGTAGCCGGCAACCATAAGGAGCTGCTTGAACGTCTGGGGGCTCTGGGGGAGGGCGTAGAATGTGCCGGGGTTCATGCGGGAAGGCACCACGAAGTCGCGCGCGCCCTCGGGAGTGGACTTGATGAGGTACGGGGTCTCGATTTCCATAAAGCCCTGGCCGTCAAGATATGTACGGACTTCCTGTGCCAGACGGTGGCGGAGCGCAAGTGCGCGCTGCAGCGGCGGACGGCGCAGGTCCAGGTAGCGGTACTTGGCCCTGAGGTCTTCTCCGCCGTCGGAATTCTCCTCTATGGTGAAGGGGGGAACGGCGCTGCGGTTGAGGATGTTGATGCCCTCTACCTTTATCTCAATGTCGCCGGTGGGCATTTTTGCGTTCTTGCTCTGGCGCTCCAGAACCTCTCCGGTAACCTGGATTACGAACTCGCGTCCCAGTGCGGATGCAGCCTCTACCAACTCGGGAGCGGCGTCTGCCTCAACGACCAGCTGGGTGATGCCGTAGCGGTCCCTGAGGTCGATGAATGTCATGCCGCCGAGCTTGCGGGATTTCTGGACCCATCCCGCCAGGGTCACTTTCTTGCCTTTGTCTTGAATGCGGAGTTGTCCGCAGGTGTGCGTTCTGTACATATCGATGATTTGATTCGAGTCTGCAAATTTAGCAAAAATCATCGTAAATATCCATGTCGCACAAGGTCCTCTCTGCAATGTACCGGAGAGGTGTATCCGTCGGAAATCACAAAGAGGTTGTCTGCGACGCTGGAAATGGCGTCGAAGTTGTGGTCCGTAACTATTATTCCGTGGTCGCGGCTCCTCTCGCGTATGATTTTCTGCACCCCCTCTATGCTCACCGGATCTATCTGGGAAAAGGGTTCGTCGAGTATGTAGAAAGGCGCCTCGCTCAGGAGCACCAGGCACAGCTCGGCAACCCTGGCCTCGCCGCCGGAGAGCTCCCAGATTGCGGAATCGTGGTATCTGGCATATTTGGGGAAGCGGTTTACGAAAGACCAGTAATTGACTCCGTAAAGTTCGAATGCGCGGTGAAGCTTGATCCCCTCGGGAAGCAGACGGCCCTGGGGCAGGTATTTGATGCTCCGGCCGATAATCTGGCGGTTAACGGGCGCTCCGTCTATGCTTACCATGACATTCTCTACCCTCAGGCCCCCCATAAGGGCACGGAACATACAGGACTTCCCCGCGCCGTTCCGGCCCAGCAGGCCGGTGACCATCCCGGTTTCAGACGTGATGTAACCGCCGCTCAGAACCGTCTTGTCGCCAAAACGGACCACCACGCTGTCTACTATTAGTTTATGCTTGTCCATGGATTATCGCGGCGGCGGTCAGCAGTAAGGCAAGGGCCAGGAAATCGAGCAAGAGCACGATCAGATGCAGCTTTCTCTGAGAAAAGCCCAGGTTGATGTAGAAGAAAACGGAATCCCTTTTGCGGAACTGGCTGGCCAGGTAAAGCGTAAGGGCGTAAACCACGGCCTTAAGTATAAAGGAGTCCACTAACAACGAGTAGGACATGCTGTTCAACAGCAGCCATGCACAGGAAAGATTGTACACGGCTCCTATTGTGAACTGGAGCTTTCCGAAACTCCAGATAATGTAGATTCTGTCCTTGAGCGTCATCCAGACGCCTGGACCTCAAGAATTATGCCTTTACAGCGCTGCGGCGGGATTTGAGGACGGCGTAGATGGCCCAGACGGCGGTGACGGCGATGGAGATGGGGAGGCCGACGGTGAGCATTTCGCGGAGCATCACTGCACCGCCGCCCTCAACGCCGAGGGCGGTGAAGAAGGGGAATTTCCAAGTGAGTTCTCCGTTGATGATATGGTCTACGATCAGCATTACGGAGCCGCCCCAGAGCATTTTCTCAAGTGCGGGGAGTTCACGCTTCAGCAGTGCCGAGTGGGGGTTGGAGATGGAATTCTTAGCTGTTTTGCAGTAGATGCTGGTGGCTACGGCCTGAACCAGGGGAACGATGAAACACGCCATATCAGTTATAGTTTAATTACGTTAGCAAGTATTTTGATGCCTTCTTCCATACGGGAGGCGTCGAGGAAGGAGAAGTTGAGCCGCATAGTGTTGCGGTGGGAGCCGTCGCGGTAGAAGAAGGAGCCGGCCACGTAGGCAACGCCGGCGGCCAGGGCGCGGTCGTACAGCGCAACCGTGTCTATTTCTTCCGGAAGGGTGAGGAAGAGGAACAATCCGCCCTCGGGATGCGTCCAACTCACGCCGGCGGGCATATACTTTTCCAGCAGGGAGAGCATAAGGTCCCTCTTGCTGCGGTACAGCCGCACGGACTTTTCCAGATTGGCGTCCAGGGCTCCGGAGGACATGAATTCCGCCGCCATGTACTGGTCCAGGATGGGCGGGCAGAGGTCCAGGGCCTGCTTGCAGACGTAGATCTGCTCCAGCAGTTCCGGGGGACCGAATATCCATCCCAGCCTGAAGCCGGGCGCGAAGATCTTTGAGAAGCTGCCGAGGTGCAGCGTACGCTCGGGTGCGAGCGAATAGATGGTGGGGACCTCCTCTCCGCTGTAGCGCAGCTCCCTGTAGGGGCTGTCTTCTACAATCAGGAAATCCAGCTCCCGCGCCATCAAGACCAGTTCCTGCCTCTGCTCGAGCGACATTGTCTGTCCGCTGGGGTTCTGGAAGTCGGGAATGACGTAGCAGAACTTGGGACGCTTGAACCCGCCCCTTGCCTCTATGGCCTCACGCACGGAGAGCTCCTCTTTAAGCGCAAAGCCCCGGAACCCCTCAAGCGGCTGGATATCGGCCCTGTATGCCCGTAGCGACTGCAGGGCGCCCAGATAGGTGGGCTCGTTTACCAGCACCACGTCGCCAGGGTCGGCCAGTATGCGCGAGCATACGTCTATGCCCTGCTGCGAGGAGGTGGTGATCTGGATATTCTCTACCGGAACGCCGTAGCGCCGGCTGATGGCCTCGCGAAGCTCCGTAACGCCCTGCGTGGCGCCGTACTGGAGTGCCTTGGCGCCGTATTTTTCCAGCACCAGGGCGCTCAGGCGCTTGATGTCCGCAATAGGGAACGTGGCGGCGTCGGGATAGCCTCCGGCGAAGGAATATATGGCGCTAAGGTCTACCTTGCGGAAAATCTCACGCACGGGAGAGCGGAGGAACGACGGTACGTCGGAGGAGAAGAAGCGGGAATAATCCATCAGCGCAGAAGGTCTTCGAGCGATATTGAGCCGGCCGTCTTTTCGTCGCGGTACTTCACTATTACGGGGCAGTACAGGGCCACGCCGCTTCCGGCTGCCGGGCCACGGCTCAGCGGCTTGCTGCCGCTCACCACCACGGCGCCGCGCGGCACCACCACGCGCCCGGCCTCGTTGCGGGGGAGGAACTCGCCCACGGTGGCGTCGAACAGGGGAGTGGATGACGTAATGATGACGCCAGACGCTATCACCGCCCCCTCCTGCACTATGGTGCCCTCGTAAATGCCGCAGTTGCCGCCTATGAAGGCGCCGTCTTCTATGATGGTGGGCAATGCGCCCGCGGGCTCAAGCACGCCGCCGATCTGCGTTGACGCCGATATGTGTATGTGCTTTCCCACCTGGGCGCAGGAGCCTATGGTAACGTGGCTGTCTACCATCGTCCCGGAATCTACGTAAGCGCCGGTGTTGATGTATGCAGGAGGCATCACGATGGCCCCCGGAGCCACATAGGCGCCGTGCCTGATGCTGGAGCCGCCGGGAACTATGCGCACGCCGTCTTCTGCGTCGAAGGTCTGCACCGGGAAGGTGTCTTTATCCCAGAAAGAGAACTGCCCCTGGGACATGTCGCATACCTTTCCAAGCTTGAAGCCGGCAAGGATGACCTCCTTTACCCAGGCGTTCACCTTCCACACGCCGTCCACTTTTTCTGCGACGCGCAGCTGCCCCGTCTCAAGGGCGGTCATCACTTCCTCAAAG
>JAGCCD010000039.1 GCA_017651785.1 Bacteroidales bacterium | reverse complement strand
CCTTTCCTGCTTCTATCCCTTCAGGGGAGGCGTAGCCCAGTTCAACGCAAGCATGCTTGCCGAGCTGGGTCGCGGGCATTCCGTAAAGGCGTTCAATTTCACAACCCAGTACCCCTCGGTGCTGTTTCCCGGCAAAACCCAGTTCGTGGGCCCGGAAGACAGCGCAACTCCGGTGGAGTCGCAGAGGGTGCTCAGCACCGTCAACCCTTTCTCCTGGATAAAAACGGCCCGCGCCGTCCGGGAATGGAAGCCTGATATCCTCATCCTCCGTTACTGGATGTCGTGGTTCGCCCCGTCCCTTGGGTGGGTCGCTCGTCACGCAGGCAAGGGATGCAAAGTCATAGCAATCACAGACAACATCATCCCCCACGAGCCGCACTTCTTCGACAAGCCGCTCACCAGGTGGTTCCTCAAGGCCGTAAACGGCTGCGTGGCAATGAGCGACGAGGTTGCGTCAGACCTGGTAAGCATAGCTCCGGCAATGCCCCACACTGTGCTGCTGCATCCCGCATACTCGCATTTTGGCGAGGGTATGCCGCGCGAGGAGGCAGAACGCATCCTCGGCATTCCGTCGGGCTGCAAGAACCTGCTTTTCTTCGGTCTCATACGCAAGTACAAGGGGCTTGACATCCTCATCCGGGCCTTCGGAGATCTTCCGTCAGACTACAGGCTCATCATAGCCGGAGAGCCCTACGGCAGCTTCGACGAGTATCAGCAGCTCATAGACGCCAGCCCTGCAAAAGACCGTATCTGCCTGTTCAACCGCTACATTCCAGACTCGGAGGTCCCCGCTTTCTTCAGCGCGGCGCACGCTTGCGTCCTCCCCTACCGCAGCGCAACGCAGAGCGGAGTAGGGGCGCTGGCACTGCAGTTCGGCACTCCTATGATAGTAACCGACACCGGTGCCCTGCGTGCAAGCGTAGAGGGCCGCGGCGTTGGTCTTGTGGTAGACAAGGCAGATCCCGGGTGCATCAGGGACGGCATCCTCTCCTTTTTCGGCACTCCCGGACTGCAGGAAGAGTGCTTCCGTAACATAGCTTCCTGCCGTGCCCGTGCAACTTGGTCCGGATTCTGCAAGGAACTCATCAGCTTCAGCGAATCACTATGAAACGTTATATCATCGCAACGCTCGTCTGCCTGATGCTTCTGCCAGTAGCGGCATCGGCCCAGTGGTACCTGTTCCCCGGAGGACGGCCGGCCAAAGACAGCACAGCCGTCGACAACTCCGGGCTGGACTTCGTGCCCGTACGCACCGACGAGGAAATGGAGGAGGAACTTGCAAGCGTCTGGACTACAAAGGTTTCCCTCATCCTCCCGTTCAAGAGCACGGAAACGCCCAACAGCAACTTCCTGGATTTCTACTCCGGAGTCCTTATGGCGGCGGACGCACTGTCCTCGCCTGAGAGGCACTTCGAGATTTCCGTATACGACTCTACCGTCGGGCTCCCCACATCGGCGGAACTTGAAAGCTCAGACCTCATCATAGGTCCCGTGAGCTATGACGACATTTCCAGGGTACTCCCCCGTTCCCGCGGCAAATTCATCATCTCCCCGCTGGACCCCAAAGCGGCTTCGCTCACAGACCGTCACAAAGTCATCCAGGCCCCCTCAAGCTGGGAGTCGCAGGTAGACGACCTCATCAAGTGGGTATCCGAAGACCTCAAGGGCGGAGACGCCGTCGTGCTCCTCATAAGCGCAGAGGAGGGTTCCGGAGAAGTCAGTTCGCGTATGGCCAAAAGGCTCGGAGAAGCCAAAGTGAAGTACGACATAAGCTCCACACCTTCTTCATACGAGGGCGTAGTAAGGGGAACGTGCCGTTTCATCATCGCTTCAGAGAACGATTCATTCTGCAGTTCCTGCATAAGGGATATAGCCCTGATGAACCTCCGCGGCGGACGCAACGCCGTCTACAGCACGTCGCGCCTGCGCTCCATCTCAGACCTTGAGATAGAGAGCATCCACGCCGCAGCTGCAAACATCACCGCATCTTACTACGCAGATCCCGCAGACGCCGCCGTGGCCCGCTTCTCAGACAGCTACAGGGCTCTCTTCAAAGGAGATCCCGGCCAGTGGGTATTCCAGGGCTACGACCTTATGAACTACTTCGGCACCACCCTGGGCCGCGACCAGTCACAGTGGCTCGCAGAGCTCGCCGCCACCCCGGGCAAGGGCCTCCAGACAGACTTCCGCTTCGACGCGAACGGCAAGAACAACACCGCCGTAAGACGCATCAGGTACAACACCAACAATACAATCACAACAGTCCGCTGATGGAAAAAGTCAAATGTCTCATCATAGGAGGCGGCCCTGCAGGTTATACCGCCGCCATTTACGCATCCCGTGCCGCCCTGTCCCCCGTACTGTACGAGGGTCTTGAACCCGGAGGCCAGCTCACCACCACAACGGTAGTGGAGAACTACCCCGGTTTCCCCCTGGGAGTGGACGCAAACGCCCTCATGACCGATATGCGCAAGCAGGCAGAGAACCTTGGCGCAGACATACGCCGGGGCGTGGTAACGTCCTGCGACCTTTCCCACAGGCCTTTTTCCGTCACCGTAGACTCAGAGACCACTCTTGAGGCAGAGACCGTCATCATAGCCACCGGCGCCACCGCGCGCTATCTGGGTCTGTCCTCGGAGCAGAAATTCAGGGGCCTTGGAGTATCCGCATGCGCCACCTGCGACGGCTTCTTCTACCGCAAGAAAGACGTGGCCGTAGTGGGCGGCGGAGACACCGCATGCGAAGAGGCTACCTACCTTGCAGGCCTTTGCCGCAAGGTATATATGATAGTAAGGCGTAACGTCCTCCGCGCTTCCGTTGCCATGCAGCGCAAGGTAGAGGCCACGCCCAACATAGAGATCCTCTGGGAGTGCAACACCCGCGAGGTGCTCGGAGACGCGGGCGGAGTAACCGGCGCCCGCCTTGAAAGGGGCAACGGAGACATCTTCGACATAAAGATCGACGGATTCTTCCTCGCAATAGGCCACAATCCCCAGTCGGCGCTGTTCAAGCCCTGGGTGGCAACTGATCCCGAGGGTTACATCATCACCGACGGCCGCACCTCCCACACCAACGTAGAAGGCGTATTCGCCGCAGGAGACGTGCAGGATCCCCGATACCGTCAGGCCATCAACGCGGCCGCGTCCGGCTGCCGTGCGGCCCTTGACGCAGAAAAATTCCTCAAACAATGAAGTCACGCCATATCATAGCCGCTCTGCTGCTGCTTGCCGCCGTCCCCGCCTGCAAGAGTTCATACGAAGCCTTGCTTGAGAGCAATGACACGGAGGCCAAGTACGCTGCGGCGTTCGATTTCTTCAACCAGGGCAAGTATTCCAAATCGGCCCAGCTGTTCGAGTCGCTTGCGGTAATCACCAACGGCACCGCAAGGGACGACACGGTCCAGTACTACTGGGGCCTGAGCAACTACAGGGCAAAGGACTACTTCACCGCAGAGACCAACTTCAGTAACTTCATTGCCCAGTTCCCCCGCAGCCCGTTCGCGGAGAGCGCGGAATTCCTGAGGCTGGACTGTCTGTTCCGCTCCACCCTCCGCTACGAGCTCGACCAGTCGCCCACCTACAAGTGCATCACCGCCATAAGCGAGTACCTGATGAACCATCCGGACAGCGAGTACCGCTCGGTCTGCTACCATATGCTGGACGACCTGGAGGAGCGCCTTGACAAGAAAGCGTTCGAGAGCGCATACCTGTACTACAAGATAGAGGACTACAAGGCCGCCAGGGTCGCCCTGCGCAACGTCCTCAAGGACGACTCGGACAACCGCTACCGCGAAGACATCCTCTATTACACCGCAATGGCCTCATACAACTACGCCCGTATGAGCGTGAGGAACAAGCAGAAAGAGAGGTTCCTGGTGTTCTACGACGACTACTTCAACTTTATCGGTGAGTTCCCCGAATCCCCCAAGCGCCCCGAGCTTGACAACCTGTACGCAAAAACGAAAGAAAAATATTAGAATATGGAAAAGAAAGTACCCAACAACACCGTGACGAGGGATATCAAAGACCTCGCCGCCCCCACCGGCAACATCTACGAGACTACCGTCATCATAGCCCAGAGGGCAAACCAGATAGCCCTTGCCGAGAAGAAGGAGCTTGCAAAGAGGCTCGAGGAGTTCCGCGGAGAGCGCGACACCATGGAAGAGACCTTCGAGAACAAGGAGCAGATAGAGATCTCCAAGTATTTCGAGCGTCAGCCCAAGCCCGGCCTGGTAGCCACCACCGAGTTCGAGGAGGGCGAGCTGAACTACCGCTTCGCCGCCTCCGACGGCAAGGCCGAGTAGGATGCTCCGCAGCCTTCACATACGCAATTACGTACTCATAGACTCTCTGGATGTCACTTTTCCGGAGGGTCTTGTGATCATTACGGGGCAGACCGGCGCCGGAAAGTCAATTCTTCTGGGCGCCCTGGGCCTGCTTGCCGGCGACAAGGCGGATGCATCCCTCATCAGCCAGGGAGCAGAAACCTGCGTAGTTGAAGGCGAATTCGATACAGAGGAGGGCCTGCGGATAATCCGCCGCGTGCTGTACTCGTCGGGCCGTTCCCGCAGTTTCATAGACGACTGCCCGGTGCAGTTGCAGGAGCTTTCAGAGCTTAGTGCCAGACTCTTCGACATCCATTCCCAGCACCAGAGCCTGCTCCTGAACGACAGGCATTTCCAGCTCGGTCTGCTGGACAATTACGCCGGCTCGGCGGACCTTCTTGCACAGTGCCGCAGCGTTTGGGATAACCTTACCCGCTGCCGCGCCCGGCTGCAGCAGGCCCGCGAAGAGCTTGCCCGCAGCAATGCGGAATCGGACTACAATGCTGCACAATATGCCGAGCTCCAGGCAGCCGCACTTCGCGACGGAGAGCTGGAAGAGCTTGAAGAAGAGCAGCTTACCCTTGGCAACGCAGAAGAAATACTGGAGCGCCTGGGCACTGCCCGCGACCTTCTGTACGGCGGCGGAAGCACTCCGGTAAACGACCTTCTGCAGCAGGCGCGCAAGTCGCTCGAGCACGCCGGAAAGTATCTTCCGGAGTTGCAGGAACTGGGCTCCAGGATAGAATCGGCCCGCATAGAGCTGGACGACATACTGTCCGAGATAGATTCAGCCGCGGGACGCATAGACTCGTCTCCCCGGCGTCTGGAGCAGGTGGAGCAGCGCCTCTCCCTCCTTTACCGCCTTATGACCAAGCACGGCTGCAACAGCGTCGCCGGGCTCGCAGAAGTGCGGGACCGCTACGGAAAAGCTCTGGAAGGCACATCTGACCTCTCGGAAGAATGCCGCGAGCTTGAGGCGGAAGAAAAGCGCCTGCGGGAGTCTCACGCAGCCGTGTGCGACAAGCTTCACAAACTCCGTGACGAGGCTCGCGCAGACTTCGCCGCAGAGGTTACGGGTCATCTGCGCTACCTTGAAATGGAACGTGCCTCTTTCTCCGTCGGCCTTCAGGACGCCGCCCCCGGCGCATCGGGCAGCGACGCCGTAAGCTTCCTCTTCTCTGCCGACGGCCTTGCGTCCACAGAGGTGTCCAAGTGCGCCTCGGGCGGCGAGCTTTCACGCATCATGCTGAGTCTCAAGGCCTTGATGGCCAGGTTCAAAGGCATGCCCACCCTCATTTTCGACGAGATAGACGCAGGCGTATCCGGAAGCGTCGCCGCCAAGATGGGGCAGATGATATGCCGTATGGCACAGACAATGCAGGTATTCTCCATAACCCACCTCCCCCAGGTGGCGGCAAAGGGCACAGCCCACTACGTGGTGAGCAAGACCTTCGACCCCGCCAGCGGCCGCACCAGTTCCGGCATAGCCCGTGTAGAAGGCGCCGACAGGGAGCGGGAAATCGCCCGCCTGCTGAGCGGGGAAAGCATAACGGAAGAAGCCCTTGCAAACGCCAGGGCCCTTATGGAAGAATAGCATATGAACCGTTCCTCAAAACGCGCGCCCGCAGACCTGGAGGCTTTCAGCAAAGCCCTTCGCTCCCGTGGCCTCAAAATCACGCCGCAAAGGCTTGCGGTACACGGCGTAATGATGGAACTGGTGCACGCCGGCGCAGACGAAGTGTTTGCGGCCATAAAGGAACGCGGAGAAGTACAGATTACCCGTGCAACGGTGTTCAACATACTGGAAGACATGACTGCAAAGGGCATCTACGCCCGCCGCTACGGTCCCGAGGGGCGTATGTGCTTTGATGTGAACGCTTTCAGGCACGTGCACCTTTACGATACGCGCAACAGCCAGTTCATAGACGTCGAGGCCGACGAGCTGTTGCATTCCGTAGAAACCGGGCTCAAGCGCCGCAGGTTCAAAGGATACAGCATAGACGGCTTCGACATTCAGATCATTTGTCACTCCACCAGAAAGAAACAAGCATGAAACGGATACTGTCAATACTGTTCGCCGCAGCCGCACTTTCGGCATGCCTGGATGTAGAGCCGTTCCTTTACCGCTGCCTCACTATGGGTTTCGTAAAGGCCGACGGCACATTCAGGGCGGACGACGGACGCATCTATACCTTCGGAGACTTTATGCCCGACTGGAATCCCGGCGACCGCGTGCTCGTCGTGATGGACGTCAAAGAAGCCGTGAACGACTCAGTCTACAAGGCATCCAACATGAGCTACTCCTACCCTCTTCACAAGAAGCCCGTAGTAGTAACGGCAGGCAACGCAGAGCCGGACACCCTTGGCCTGGAAGAAATATGTCCCTCGGACCTCTGGTATTCCGGCGGATACCTCAACCTGTCCGCCCGCATCAAGATTATTGAAGAGGCCGGCCGCGACTTCGTGAACCTTATGGTAGACAAGCGCAAAGAGTCCTCAGACACCCTCAGCGTCATACTGAAGCACAGGTCCGATTACGACACCGGCGGCGGAGCCTACTTCATAGAGTATCCTTTCTACGCAACCTTCCCCATACGCGAATACATGCCCGCAAAGGATTCGGTGGTGCTCAAAGTGTCCTGGTTCTGGAACGGCAAATCGGACTCCGTAACCGCCAAGGTTGAGAAATAAGCGTTTTTTTGGTATATTTGCAAGTCATGAGAACTGTATTGCGATTGCTCATCCCCGCGCTTGCCGCCATCTGCCTGTGCTCCTGCAGCAAGTCGTTCCAGGACATCAAGGTCACTTCCTGTGAACTGGTGTCCCTCTCCCCCGTGGGCCTGAGCGCAATGGACCTGAACGTAAACGTGGGCGTAGACAACCCCACGGTCCAGGTTACGCTATCCCAGCTCAGGGCTGTCATCAAGATGGACGGCGTCCCATGCCTCAACGTCACCGCAGACGACGTGGTCCTTGCAGCCAAGACAGAAGACGTATATCCCCTCCTGCTTCACGGTTCCATTGCGGAGGGCTTCAATCCACTTCAGCTCCTCGGGCTCATAGGGCTCAATGACCTCTCTCCCCTCACGGCAGACGTCGCCTTCCACGGAGCCCTTCGCAGCGGCCTTGGCAAGGATTTCGAATATACAGACATATCACTCAAGGATTTGCTGGAAAAGCTATGAAACGTTTGATTACAGTCATCCTGGGGCTTTCTCTCGCCCTGGCCCTGCACGCGCAGGAGCAGCAGACAACAGAGGCTGCCGAGGCTCCCCGTTCCGTGCTTGACAATCTTTCAGAATACGTCACCGTGCATCAGTCAGATGCACTGAGTGCAGCGCT
>JAGCCD010000038.1 GCA_017651785.1 Bacteroidales bacterium | reverse complement strand
CGGCTGTACGGGCCATGCGGTCGGCGGTGAGGGCCGCGCGAGGAATCTCTATCATGGTGCCGAACTTGTAGTCAAGGGTTTCGCCGGTGGCGGCTTCAACCTCGGCCTTAACTTTGACGCAGATGGCTTTCTGGAAGCGGAGCTCGCGCTCGGACACCGTTACGGGTATCATGATCTCGTGTATGGGATGAAGACCCTCCTTCTGGAGTTCGGCCTCGGCGGTGAAGATGGCACGGTACTGGGTTTCGGCGATGAGCGGGAAGCTCACGTGGAGACGTACGCCGCGGTGACCCATCATAGGGTTGACCTCGTGGAGGGACTCTCCCCTCTTCTCCACTTCCTTCACGGAAATGCCGAGATCCTTGGCCAGCTCCTTCTTCTTCTCCTCTCCCTGAGGGACGAACTCGTGCAGAGGCGGGTCAAGGAGACGGAACACCACGGGCTTGCCGTCCATAACCTTCATAGTGGCCTTGACGGCGGCCTTCATAAACGGCTCCAGTTCTGCAAGGGCTGCCTTGCGCTCCTCGTCCGTGTCGCAGAGGCTCATCTTGCGGAGCTTGCTCAGAGGAAGCTCACTGTTGCGGCCGTAGAACATATGCTCGATACGGAACAGGCCGATGCCCTGGGCGCCGAACTTGAGGGCGCGGGCTGCGTCTTCCGGAGTATCTGCATTGGTGCGGATGCCAAGCTTGCGGAACTTGTCGCACATAGTCATAAACTTGGCGAACAGAGGGTTCTCGCTGGCGTCCATAGTCTCGATGGCACCTTCGTATACAAGGCCCTTGGCGCCGTTCAGGGACAGCCACTCGCCTTCCTTGAAGGTCTTGTCAACGCCTGCGAACTTCACGGTCTTGTCCTTGAAGTTGATCTTGATGGCGTCGCAGCCAACGATGCAGCACTTGCCCCAGCCACGTGCCACGAGGGCTGCGTGGGAGGTCATACCGCCGCGCTCGGTGAGGATACCCACGGAGGCGTGCATACCGTCGATGTCTTCCGGGGAAGTCTCTTCACGGACCAGGATGCACTTCTTTCCGGCCTTTGCGTACTCGATGGCGTCCTCGGAGGTGAAGACTATCTGGCCCACGGCGCCGCCCGGGGATGCGGGAAGACCCTGTGCAAGCACTGCGGCCTTCTTCTCCGAAGCGGGGTCAAGGATGGGGTGAAGGACCTCGTCCAGCTGGGCGGGGCTTACCCTCATAACGGCGGTCTTGTCGTCGATGAGGCCTTCCTCTACCATATCAACGGCCATCTGCAGGGCGGCCAGACCGGTGCGCTTGCCAATACGGCACTGCAGCATCCAGAGCTTGCCTTCCTGGATGGTGAATTCGATGTCCTGCATATCCTGGAAGTGGTCTTCGAGGTGCTTGCGGATGTCGTCCAGCTCCTTGTAGACCTCCGGCATTGCCTTCTCCAGGGATGCCAGGTTCTTGTTCTTCTCACTCTTGGTTGCCTCGTTGAGGGGGTTGGGGGTACGGATACCTGCAACCACGTCCTCGCCCTGGGCGTTGATGAGCCACTCGCCGTAGAACTTGTTGTCACCGTTGGCGGGGTTGCGGGAGAATGCCACACCGGTAGCGGAGGTGTCTCCCATATTGCCGAATACCATAGACTGGACGTTCACTGCGGTGCCCCAGTCATCCGGAATGTGCTCGATCTGGCGGTAGCGGATGGCGCGTTTGCCGTTCCAGCTCTCGAAGACGCCGCCGATGGAGCCCCAGAGCTGGGCCTTTGCATCGTCCGGGAATTCCACGCCGAGGACTTCCTTGATGCGTACCTTGAAGGCTTCTGCAAGGTCCTTGAGTTCCTCTGCGGTGAGCTCGGTGTCACTCTTGTAACCCTTTGCGTCCTTCACGTCCTGCATCATACGGTCCAGCTGCTGGCGGATGCCCTGGCCGTCCTCCGGCTCGATGCCCTCTGCCTTCTCCATCACCACATCGGAATACATCATAATGAGGCGGCGGTATGCATCGTACACGAAACGGGGGTTGCCAGTCTTTTTGATGAGACCGGGGATAGTGGCGCTGCAAAGGCCGATATTGAGGATGGTGTCCATCATACCCGGCATAGAACTGCGTGCGCCGGAACGGCAGGAGACGAGGAGCGGGTCTTGAGGGTCGCCGAACTTCTTGCCCATAATCTTCTCCGTTGCCTCAAGGGCCGAGGCCACCTCCGCCCTGAGTTCAGGAGTGTAACCTCCGCCGAGCCTGTAATACTCAGTGCAACACTCGGTTGTAATGGTGAAGCCTGCGGGGACAGGCATTCCCAGAAGGTTCATCTCTGCCAGGTTGGCACCCTTGCCGCCCAGCAGTTCCCTCATCTTGCCGTCGCCTTCGGCGTGCTTTCCGCCAAAGCGATAGACTCTTTTCTTGATTTCTGCCATAAAATTCAGATAATTATTGATAAACTATTATTGTTTTCGCCTATAACGTGCAAATATAACACTTTTCCGCGACTTTGACAATAATATGGCACGGGCACAACCGCTCTGGTTGAATAATAACGTTCAAGGTTCGGAGAAAACCACCGAACCGTGCACGCAAAACGGCACCACACACAAAATAACGTTCAAGGTTCGGTCAAAAAAACCGAACCTTGTTCATTATTTGCGACAGGAAGCATTGGTGCCGAAATCCGCCGGGGCTTCTCCCCTCCGTCCCTCCCTTCCGTTATGCTTCGCATCCGGTGGGGCCCCTCCCTCTAATGCGGCCGAGGGTGGCAACAGATTTCTTGCACCAATG
>JAGCCD010000037.1 GCA_017651785.1 Bacteroidales bacterium | reverse complement strand
TTGGCCCTGCCGGCAACGAAGGCGTCCATGTTGAATTTCTTGACATCGGCGTTCTGCTTGCCGTGAACGATAGCCACCTTGTAGCCCTTCTCAAGCGGGAAGGCTTGGACTATCTCTTCGTAGCCCTGCTCCACGTTGGAGACGTCTTCCATCTTATCGTTTATGAAGATCATGGGATAGACAACGAAGACCTGACGGCCCAAGGCGATCTGCTCCCGCATGAACTTGTACATCGCCGGAAGGCGGTTCTGCCCAATCAGCATGGTCTGCACCGGTTTGCGGCCGGGAGGAAGCTCGTCAATTATGGAAACGTCCAGATCTCCGTACAGGGTCATTGCCAGCGTGCGCGGGATGGGCGTAGCCGTCATAACGAGAATGTGCGGAGGCATTCCTGACGGACCTTTGGCCCACAGGCGCGAGCGCTGGTTTACGCCGAAGCGGTGCTGCTCATCTATGATTGCAAGTCCGAGGGCTTTATACACTACCGGATCTTCCAGTAGCGCGTGGGTACCAACCACTATGCCTATGCTGCCGTCTGCAAGGCCGGCAAGGAGCGGACGACGCTCTTTCTGGGTGGTGTTGCCGGTGAGAAGGGCGCACTGCACGCCCGTGGGCTCAAGGTACTTCTGGATATTAGCATAGTGCTGATTTGCAAGCACTTCCGTTGGTGCCATTATGCAGGCCTGATAGCCGTTGCCAATGGCGATGAGGCAGCTGAGCACCGCAACCATCGTTTTTCCGGAACCCACATCGCCCTGCAGAAGGCGGTTCATCTGATGGCCGCTGGAAAGGTCTGACCTGATTTCTTTGATAACCCTTTGCTGGGCACCGGTAAGTTCATACGGCAGCGCATTGAAGCATGCGTGGAAAGCCGGCCCCACCTTGGGCATAGGAATGCCATGCTCGGAACTGCTGCGCACGAAACGCTGCTTGAGCAGGCTCAGCTGCAGGAAAAACAGTTCCTCGAACTTAAGTCGCTGGGTTGCAAGCTGAAGGGCACGCTGGTCTGCGGGAAAATGGATATTGTACAGCGCATACTGCAGCGGGCACAGGCCGCGTGCCTTGAGGATATAGTCCGGCAATGTTTCCCGAATCTCCGGCATGCAGCGGGACAGGGCCACTTGCTGCAGCTTGCCCATAACCTTTGTGGTGACGCCCCCGGCCTTGAGCTTTTCAGTGCTGGGATAGACTCCGGTGAGCCCCTGGGTGGCGGACGGGTCTGCCTGGGGAGGATCCACCTCGGGATGCACTATGTTGATGCGGCCTCCATATTCCTGGGGCTTGCCGAAGAATACGAAGGTGCTGCCCGGGACAAGGCGGTCGAAGTTCCATTTGATGCCTTTGAAGAAGACCATTTCCATTCGGCCGGTGGCGTCCTCTACCATTACGCTCAGGTGCTTGATATTGATGAGGTTGCGCACTACCACCTTACCTTGCACCTGAACATATGCAAGGTCCGGCCTCACCTCTGCGATGGGCGTGATGCGCGAGCGGTCCATGTAGCGGAAGGGGTAGAAATGGATAAGATCGTCAAGAGTGGCGATTTCCAGTTCCCTTTTTAGGAGAAGCGCGCGCTTCGGCCCCACACCGGGCAGAAACTGTATGTCTGAAGACAGTTCACCCATATCTACAAAAATACTATAATTTTATAGAAAAAACGCCGCCGGCTGTGCTATTTCAAAAAAAGTTTTTAACTTTGCCGCAGAATTGGAAAGATGCTCGAGTGGCTGAAGAGGCACGTCTGGAAAGCGTGTGACCGCCCAAAGCGGTTCCAGGGTTCGAATCCCTGTCTTTCCGCGCAAAAACAGGACGCCGCACAAATGTGCGGCGTTTTTGTATCCATTTGCTTTTTCATCTATTTTCGCTACCTTTGATGTTTGGCACGAAAAACAGATTATGAAAACCACCAAAATAGCACTCGCCGCATTCTGCCTGCTGCTTGCAGCCTGCACGGCAGAAGTTCCGGACAATACCGCCATCCCTCTGGAATACAGGGAATTCACTGCCTCCGTAGAGGTCTCCCCCACCCGTACATCCCTTGACGGCATGAGCGTCAAATGGGATGAGTCCGGAGAGCAGATAACCATGATAGACTCTCAGGGCAACTCATACACGCTCAACCAGACTGCCGTTTCCTCAGACCGCAGCACCGCCACCTTCAGCGGAAACGTCCCCCAGAGCGGCCTGTTGTACGCAATCTACCCGGCGCAGAGTTCCGTCACCATGAGCGGCGGCAGCATTTCCTTCAACATCCCCGCCGTCCAGACTCCGGTAGAGAATTCGTTCGCCTCCGCCACGGCGCCCGCCATCTCAAAGGTTTCCGACAGCGGTTCCCTGTCTTTCAAGAACGTGTGCGGCCTTGTGGGCTTCACCGTAAACGCCAACGACATAACCTCCATAAAGTTCTCTGCCACAGAAGATAACGACGGCGCGCTCGCCGGCCCCACCCTAGTGAGCTATTCCGGTTCGGTTCCCCAGAGCGTATGCGGCGAATCTACCGGCAGCGAAGAAGTGGAACTCTCGGGCACTATTCAAAGCGGCAAGAAGTACTGGGCCCTTGTAGCCCCCGGTGAGTATTACGACCTCAAGGTGGTCTTCACGAACTCCCAGGGCCGCACCGCCACCTTCAGCACAGACAATACAATGGTGGTAGAGCGCAGCAAAGCCCAGTCCATCACTCCCTTCACCATCACCGACACCGACTGGGACGACTTCACCGAACCCGGTGGCACTGCAATGCTCACCTACAGCGAGGCGTCCTCCTTTGTCAGTGGTTACAACAGCCCCAAAGACTATACGAACTCTTACGGCACCTGGGCAATATGCACTTATAACGGCAACCCCGGCTTCCAACTGAACAAAGATAAAGTCGCATATATTGGAACTCCTTCATTTGAAGCAAGTATAACGAGCATCATCCTCACATTGACTTCGGATTCGGGAACCAGCGGAAACATATACTTCTGTCCTTCAAAAGGCTCAACTTCACAGCCTTCAGGATCCCTTACCGTCTCTTGCAAGGGCAAGACCGGCGAATATGACGTCAGTTCTCTTGGCCTCAAACAGATTTGGATCCGTTCCAGTTTCTACGTCAAAATTTCTTCCATAACAGTCGTCTGGGGCTCAGGCGGCAGCGGCGAGATTCCCGACGACCCGGATCCCGACGATCCCGACATCCCCATTCCAGACCCCAACGGCCTTGCAGACTTCGGATGGTTCGAGCTCCCCGCACAGACAGACAAGAACGCCGACGGAAGGGACGACGTAAACACAGACTACTACTACTCGCACACAATGCGTGCCGACGCCCCCAGGATCCGCAACTTCTCCAGCTGCTACTCAAAGAGCAAATTGCACCCTGTCTGGGTCGCTGCCCCTATGCACAATTGCTACATAGGTAGTTCCGGCCGAAATGACGCCTATAAGAACGACCCTGCAATTCCCTTCGACCAGGCCCCCAAATGGAGCGGCTACACAAGAGGTCACATGCTGGGCTCGTCAGACCGCACCGTAAGCAAAGAAACCAACAAGCAGGTATTCTATTATTCCAACATCGGAGCGCAACTTCAGTCGGGCTTCAACACCGGAGGCGGAGCATGGAACAACCTTGAGAGCGTAACGGACGGCCAGTGGTGCTCAGATACCCTTTATCAGGTGATTGGCTGCATTTTCCAGAGATTCACCACTAAAGACGGCAACATAACCGTATATCCCAAAACCGTAAGCACCTCCCCAGGCGTCTCCAGCATACCTACCGCATGGTACAAAGTGCTTTTGCGCACCAAAAAGGGTAACACTGGAAAGCGGGTAGACCAGTGCTCCGCAAGCGAACTCAAGTGTGCGGCATTCATCCTGCCGCATTTCAGCAACGCCGGCCACAAACCCACTGCCAACGACCTCTACACCGTAGAACAGTTGGAGGCGCTGACAGGACTCACATTCTTCGTGAACGTCCCCAACGCCCCCAAGAGTACGGTAACCGCTTCCGACTGGGGTTTATAAGCCCTTGGCCTTATTCATTTCTATCCGCGCCTGGAGCTCCCAGGTGCGGATTCTGTCTTTATAGAGGTTGTTGCGGTTTACGGCCTCAACGTCAAGCTGCGAATCCGAGTTGCCACCCCAGCGGCGGCAGTTGTACATAACGTCGTATATGCGGCCGATGCGGTATTCCCTGCGTACGCGCAGGCCTACGGCATAATCCTCGCGGTATTTGGTTGTAGGGAAATTCAGCTCCCTAAGGAGCGGAGTCCAGAAGCCACGGGGCGCACCCAGGCCATTTACCCACAGCGCATTGTTGCGTCCGTTCTCAAGAGTCCATTCACGATGGTCGATGACTCCCGGAGGTATTTCGTTCATCTCGAAATCCTTGATGCGTTAGGTTCCCACCACCATGGCACACTGCTGCTCGCGGAAAGC
>JAGCCD010000036.1 GCA_017651785.1 Bacteroidales bacterium | reverse complement strand
GACCTTGGACAGGTTGAATTCATCTATCAGGACTTCAAGGCGTACCTTGCGCTCCTTGCGGGGAACTCCCTTTATTTCCATCACTCTCATAATGTTGTCTTCCACGCTCATTTTGCGGAAGACGGATGCGTCTTGGGGAAGGTATCCTATGCCCTTCTGGGCTCGCTTGTACCTGGGGAGGCCGGTTATTTCCTCGTCATCCAGGAATACGTGTCCGTCGTTGGGGACGATCTGTCCGGTTATCATATAGAAGCTTGTGGTCTTTCCGGCTCCGTTGGGGCCGAGGAATCCCACGATCTCTCCCTGCTCCACTTCCATGGAGACGCCTTTCACTACGGTCCTCAGGCCGTATTTCTTTACCAGGTTCTGACAGCGGAGTTTCATCTTATATCCAATGCAAGGTCTTTAACAAGTTCGTTCACCTCGGAGTTGCGGCGCATCAGGTCCTGCGCCTTCTCTACGGGCATATATATCTTCTTTTCCTGCTGCTCTTCGGGAAGCACTTCGGGATAGAGCCTCAGGCTCTGGCAGCCCAGCATGGCGGAAAACCTGTCTTCCAGCTCCCTGAGCTTCTTTTCCGCTATCCAGTCCCGCTGCGCCTTGCTCACAAGGGCGAATGACACTTTGAGCATTCCGTCTTCCTGCAGCACGTCCAGTTTGGCCGTGGCGAGCGCTCCTGACAGTCGCGGCTGCGCCGTGTACGTTGCAGCAAGTTCAGTCCACTTTGCCTGCACTTCTTCTGCGCTTGGCAACGCTCCCGGAACAATAACCGCATCCGCCTTCTCTGAGCTCTCCTCTTCCTTCTCCCCACTCATCAAAGAGCTAAGTGACAGACCGGAAGCACGTTTTCTGGGTTTGCGTTCTTCTGGAGCCGATGATGCAGTTTCGTTTATTTGTAGTTGCTGATTAGCTTCAGATGGCACTATTGTATCTTGCTGCGTCGCTTTATATGATACTTTTGTATCTTGTTGCGTCGCTGCAGGAATTTTGCTTCCAAGGGGCATTTCGTAAGGGCCAAGCCCCTTGGAAGCAAAATTCCTATCCGCTCCGTTCGCTATACTTCCGCTATTATTCTGATCCTGTATCTGTGCGCTATCTTGAATGCTCCGATTCTGCTTCTGTATTTGTGCCGTGTCTTGAATACTCTGAACCTGTGCACTATCCTTAACTGATTGAGCAGGAACTTCTATAGCTTGATTATTGCTGTTTATGACAGACGGATTGTCATTTCGAGCTTGCCGAGAAATCTCTTTCACGGCAGCAACGGGAGACTCTGCCGGTACGCCGCCGAGGAAGGCGATGCGCATAAGGGCGAACTCTATGTGGAGCCGCTGGTTAGTGGCGGCGCGGTAGCCGGCCTCGCACTGGGAGATGACGGCAAGGGCGTCGTATATGAACTTGACGCTGCAGCGGGAAGCTTGCTCGCGATAACGCTCGCGCAGTGAGTCAGGCAGGTCAAGAAGCGACTCCAGGCCTCCGGTGCGGCTCACCAGAAGGTCTCTGAGGTGGGAGCCCAGGGCGGAGATGAAGTGAAGGGAGTTGAAGCCCTTGGAAAGTATTTCGTCGAATATCAGCAGGGCGGTGCCGTAGTCTTTTGCAAGGAAGGCGTCGGTGAGGCGGAAGCTGTATTCGTAGTCCAGCACGTTGAGGTTGCGGATGACATCCTCGTACTTTATGTCCGTGCCGCAGAAGGCGACGGTCTGGTCGAAGATGGTGAGGGCGTCACGCATGGCGCCGTCGGCTTTCTGGGCTATGATGTGCAGGGAGGCGTCGTCTGCCGTAACGCCTTCTTTATCTGCGATTGTGCGGAGGTTGCGGACTATGTCCGATATGCCGATGCGGTTGAAGTCATACGTCTGGCAGCGGCTGAGGATGGTGGGGATGATCTTGTGCTTCTCTGTTGTGCAGAGGATGAAGATGGCGTGTGCCGGGGGTTCCTCAAGCGTTTTGAGGAAGGAGTTGAACGCGGCCTGCGAGAGCATATGGACCTCGTCTATGATGTACACGCTGTAGCGGCCCACCTGGGGAGGTATCTGCACCTGCTCCATGAGGGTTTTGATATCTTCTACGCCGTTGTTTGAGGCGGCGTCAAGCTCGTGGATGCAGTAGGAGCGGCCCTCGCGGAATGAGACGCAGGACTCGCACTCGCCGCAGGGCTCCATATCCGGTCCGGGATTGGAGCAGTTTATGGTTTTTGCGAAGATGCGCGCGGCGCTGGTTTTGCCCACGCCCCTGGGGCCGCAGAAAAGGTATGCGTGCGCAAGCTGGCCCCTCAGGATCGAGTTCTTGAGTGTACGGGCTATGTTGTCCTGCCCAATCAGTGTCTCGAAGGTGTCGGGACGGTATTTGCGTGCAGAGACTAGATAATGCGACATATCCAAATGTTCATTTCACAAATATAGCGTTTTTTTTTAACTTTGCAGACATGTGTTCCAGGTTCACTTTTATGCTTTGTGCAGCCCTTCTGGCGCTTTGCACTCCCCTGTGCGCGCAGAAGAAAATCTACACCAGAAGCTACCGCATCCAGGATTTCCGCAGCCAGACCACAAAGATCGTCCTTGACGGGCCCGAGGAGCTGCGAAACGCCATACGCGAAGACGCCACCTCCCTCTGGACCCTCTCCCCATACGAGTTCGTCCAGGTTCAGGATTACCAGAAAGACAAGGCTTCAAACTGCTACTTTCTCGTTCCCGGTGTTACCAAGGGCATCATATACCTCTCGCTCATTAAAGGAGACGCCAACCCGTTCACTCTGGTGAGCGTTCCGGTGTGCGGAGAAAACGATTTTTCCACCCTTCTGTACATGCCCGCCTTCCTGAGCATAATCCAGGATTTCACGGAGGCGGCAATGGGTTCGGAATTCAAGGCATATATGGGACTAAAGTCCGCCGGCAG
>JAGCCD010000035.1 GCA_017651785.1 Bacteroidales bacterium | reverse complement strand
CAGCTCTGGTGGGGCCAGCGCATCCCCGCCTGGTACCTGCCCGACGGCCGCATAGTGGTGGAGGAAACGGCAGAAAAAGCCTTCCAGGCCGCCAGGGAGCTGGATCCTTCCATCACCCCGGCAGACCTCAGGCAGGACGAGGATGTGCTGGATACCTGGTTCAGCAGCTGGCTCTGGCCCATCAGCGTATTCGACGCAGCCCGTCCAGGTCACCCCGAACACAAGCCCAACAGGGACCTCTCATACTACTATCCCACCTCAGACCTTGTAACCGGACCCGACATCATCTTCTTCTGGGTCGCGCGCATGATTATGGCCGGCGGTGAGTTCATGAACGACATACCGTTCAGCAACGTCTACTTCACCGGCATAGTCCGCGACAAGCTGGGCCGCAAGATGAGCAAGACCCTGGGCAACAGCCCCGACCCGCTCGAGCTCATCGCCAAGTACGGCGCAGACTCCGTGCGCCTTGGTATGCTCCTCTGCTCGTCCGCAGGCAATGACATCCTGTACGACGAGTCCCAGATAGAGCAGGGCCGCAACTTCTGCGGAAAGATATGGAACTCCTGGCGTCTCGTAAGCGGCTGGAGGGTAGATCCCAAGGGCAGGCAGGACGAGGCCTCCCGCATAGCGGTCAAGTGGTTCGACAGCCTGCTCTCACGCACCATAGAGGCGGTAGAAGACAATTACTCCAAATTCCGCATCTCAGACGCCCTTATGGCCATCTACAAGCTCTTCTGGGACGACTATTGCAGCTGGTACCTCGAGCTCGTAAAGCCCGCTTTCGGAGAGGCCATAGACGGCTATACATACGATGCAACGGTCGGTTTCTTCGACAAACTCCTCAGGCTCATCCACCCCATTATGCCGTTCATAACGGAAGAGATCTGGCACGCAATGGCAGACCGCAGGGAAGGAGAGACCATCATGTTCGAGCGCACCCCCGTGGCTGGCCCCTGCAACGAAGGGTATCTTGCCTCCTTCGACTTCGCCCGTCAGGTCATCACCGGCGTGCGCAGCGTACGCGCCCAGAAGCAAATCGGCCCCAAGGAGCCCCTCAAGCTCTGCCTGGAGGGAGATTTCCCCGCAGAGATGCTTCCCGTCATAAGCAAGGCAGCCCTTGTGTCCGGATATGCAGACAATCCCGGCAGCGCCGCGGCAAGCTTCATAGTGGGCACGGTGAAGTGCAGCGTTCCTCTTGAGGGTCTTATCGATACCGAGGCAGAGAAAGCCAAGCTCCTTGCAGACCTTGAGCACCAGAAGAAGTTCCTCGCAGGTGTAAGGGCCAAGCTGGGCAACGAGAACTTCATCTCGCACGCCCCCCAGGCCGTTATAGATAATGAGCGCAAGAAAGAGGCCGATGCCCTTTCCCGAATCGCTTCGCTTGAAGAATCACTTAAATCCATATAGTCTATGTTGGTTTATCCTTTGGTATTCGGCTGGTGGGAGCTACTCATCATCGCGTTTGTGATCCTGCTCATCTTTGGCGGCAAGAAGATCCCCGAGCTCATGAAAGGCCTTGGCAAGGGCGTAAAGAGCTTCAAAGACGGCATGAGCGAGATTGACGATAAAATAGAACCCGCAGACGAAGCAAAGCCTGCCGATAAGGAATAAAAGGTGGCGGATGCTCCGGGCAGCGGCGAGATGAGCTTTTGGGATCATCTCGAGGAACTGAGATGGACCCTGCTCCGCTCGGTGGCCGCCGTGTGCATCCTTTCCGTCCTGGGATTCATATTCAAGGAGCCTTTGTTCAAGGTCATCCTATGGCCCGCGCAGCAGGATTTCGTAATCTACCGCCTGCTGGGATGGAACATGGATATGGATCTCATCAACGTAGATATATCCGCTCAGTTCTTCATCCACCTCAGGGCCGCCGTGGCCGTGGGGCTTATACTGGCGTTCCCGTACATTATCTGGGAAATCTGGCGTTTCGTCGCCCCCGCGCTTTATCCCAATGAGAAAAAGGCCGTCGGGGCGGCTTTCCTTATGTCGTCCGGCTTCTTCTACCTGGGCGTGCTCGTGGGCTATTTCTTCGTCCTGCCCGTGTGCCTTCAGTTCTTCATGAACTACAGCGTGAGTCCGGAAATCAGCAACACCATCACCGTGGGCTCCTACATGTCGATGTTTCTGTCAATGTCGCTCCTGATAGGCCTGGTGTTCGAATTTCCTACAGTCATTGCCGTACTGTCGCGCCTGGGCGTGGTTACCCGCAAAGTGCTCAGGAAGGGACGCAAGTACGCTTTCGTCATAGTGCTGGCACTGTCGGCTCTCATTACTCCGTCGGACCCTTTCTCCATGCTGGTGCTGGCGGCTCCGCTATATCTGCTTTACGAACTCTCAATCCTCCTTTGCCGCGATGGTATCGATAAATGACGTTACCGTGGCGTGGGGAGGCTTCACGCTGCTGGACCAGATAAACTTCCACATCAGCGACTCTGACAAGATAGGACTGGTGGGCAAGAACGGGGCGGGGAAGTCTACGCTAATGAAGCTGATCATGGGTCTGCAGAATCCCACTTCCGGTCATATAGACCGTCCCCCGGGAATCACCATAGGCTATCTCCCTCAGATAATGGAGCATCATAAAGGCCTCACAGTCATGGAAGAAACCATGCAGGTCTTCAGGGATACTTCAGATATCGCCAGGCAGATAGACAGCGTTACCGCCCAGCTTGCCGAACGTACGGATTACGAGTCCGACGAGTACGCAGCCCTGATAGAGCGCCTGTCCGAGCTTAACGACCGTATGCACGTGGGCGGCTCGGAGCCTCCTGAGGTGCGTGCCCGCAAGACCCTCCTGGGCCTGGGCTTCCTGGACTCTGAGCTTGACAGGCGCACGGAGACCTTCAGCCAGGGCTGGAATATGCGCATAGAGCTTGCCAAGATCCTTCTTCACGAGCCCGACCTGATGATGCTTGACGAGCCCACCAACCACCTGGACATCGAATCCATAGAATGGCTGGAGGATTATCTAAAGAACCGCCGCTGCAGCCTGCTGCTGGTATCCCATGACAGAAAGTTCCTTGACAATGTCACCAACCGCACGGTTGAAATAATGCTGGGGCATATCCACGATTATAAAGTCCCTTATTCCCAGTACGTTACCCTGCGTGCAGAGCGCATAGCCCAGCAGACCGCCGCATACAACAACCAGCAGCGGATGATCCAAAAGACAGAGGAATTCATCCAGGCTTTCCGCTACAAGCCCACCAAGTCCAACCAGGTGCAGTCCCGCATTAAGGCGCTCGAGAAACTTGACAGGGTAGAGATCGACCAGACGGACAACGTAACCCTTACCGTTAAGTTCCCTCCCGCACCCCGCTCGGGAGACGTGGTGTATAAAGCGGAAGACCTTGTTGCCGGCTATCCCGGCAAGACGGTCTTCTCCGGAGCGAACATAGAGATAAAGAGGGGAGAGAAGGTAGCCCTGGTAGGCCGTAACGGCGAGGGCAAGACCACCCTTATGAGGATCATCTCCGGAGAGCTGGATCCTCTGGGCGGCGAGTCCCGCCTGGGGTACAACGTTTCTCTTGGCTATTATGCCCAGAATCAGGAAGATACGCTGGACAAGACGGAGACCGTATTCAGCACGCTTGACCGCGCGGCGGTAGGTGAGGTCAGGACAAAGCTTCGTGATATCCTGGCCCAATTTCTCTTCCGCGGAGAAGACATAGACAAGAGGGTAAGCGTCCTTTCTGGAGGAGAAAGGGCCCGTCTGGGAATGGCCCGCCTGATGCTCAAGAATCACAATCTCCTGGCCCTTGACGAACCCACTAACCATATGGATATCAAGTCGAAGGATATCCTCAAGCAGGCTCTCAAGGCATACGATGGCACGCTAATTGTCGTCAGTCACGACAGGGACTTTCTGGATTCTCTGGTAGACAAGCTCTACGAGTTCAGGGACGGCAGGGTCACGGAACACCTGGGCGGTGTGGCGGACTTCCTTCGAAGGCGCAAGATAGAGAATCTGCAGGAGCTGGAGAGGCAGGCACAACCCGTAAAGGCGGAGCCGGTTAAGGAAAAAGCCGCTTTGTGGCAGGAGAAAAAAGAAAAATCCCGCGAAGACCGCAAGAAAAAGAACAGGATTTCGTATCTTGAGGCCGAAATTGAAAAGAACGAGTCGCGGATGGCGGTAATAGAGAAGATCCTTTCCGCCCCCACGCCGCAGGATGACATAATGGAACTCACCCGCGAGTACCTTGAATGCAAGCGGGACCTCGACGCAAAAACCGAGGAATGGGGTACACTAATAGATTGACGCTTATGAAGAAGATTCTTACCATCGCATTTGCAGCTCTCGCCGCCTTTTGCAGCGTGACGCTCAAGGCTCAGACGGCTCAGTACAGCATAGACCTGGAGCCGTTCTCTGGGGTCAGCATCTCCGGTCCGTTCGAGGTGAGTCTCGTACGGGGCACACAGTACCGTGCCCTGGTGTCGGTACTCGAGCCTTTCAAGGAATATGTGGTCTGCGAGGTCAGCAGCGGCATCCTTACCGTCACTATGGACGAGAAGAGAATCCCTTCGGAGGTAAAGAAGCAGTTCCGCGGCAAGGGCACGCCCGATCCGTTCTATAAAGCCGTGGTCTATGTGCCCGAGCTTATTCGCAGCGTCCAGCTCTCCGGCAAAGCTGTCCTGTCCGACAGCGACGACGTTTTCGACAAAGCCCGTGCAACCTTTGAGCTTGAAGACAACTCCAAGCTCAAGTCGCTGCAGGTCAGCTCATTGGTCTTTTCGCTCGAGATGAAAGGCAAAGCCTCGGCAGACTTTGTGCTAAGCGGACGCAAGTCGGAGATCTCGCTTGCCGGATCCTCCTCCCTCACTCTTGACAGCGAGTCCGAGGAGTGCGACTGGCATCTGCAGGGATCTTCAAAGCTCAACGCTTCCTGCAAGGCGGTAACGTTTACCCTTAACGCCAAGGGCAACAGCAATACAAAGGTTTCCGGTAAGGCTGACGAAGCCTTCTTCCAGCTTGCCGGCACCTCGGAGGCAGACGCCTCCAGGCTTGAAGTATCCTCTGCGGACGTTCAGATGT
>JAGCCD010000034.1 GCA_017651785.1 Bacteroidales bacterium | reverse complement strand
CGCTGGATGGTCTTCTGCTTGAGGATCTTGACGTAGTACTCCATATGGGCGGCGCTGCCCACCTTCTCCGACAGGCCTGCCAGGACGGCTGGGCCGCCTACTGTCTCAAGGTCTCCCCTGCCCTTGAGGGCGTTGGAAACGGTGATGATGTCTACGGAGGTATGGTCAAGGTACAGGGCCGTCATGGCCTCGAAGATCATGCGGTGACGCTGGTCGTAGAAGCAGGAGGGGGTGAGTTCCTCCATTGCCAGGTCTACGCAGGAGGGCTCCAGGAGCATTGCGCCCAGAACGGCCTCCTCTACGTCAAGGGCCTGAGGGGGTTTGTTCCCCATCTCAAGTCCGAGCGTCTCGAGGTTGGCGCCCTGGGATTTTCCCCGCGTTTTCCTCTGCTCCGGCATTGCTACTCGGCGTTATCGGGAGTGGCGACGATGATGCGTCCGCAGTGCTCGCAGATGATGAGCTTCTTGCCCGATGCGATCTCTATGAGGCGCTGGGGGTGACGGTGCTGAAGCAGCCGCCGCAGGAGTCTCCGTTATACACGGTTACAACGGCGAGGTGGTTGTGCACGCTCTCGCGGATGCGGTTGTATGCGCTGAGGGTGCGCTCGTCAAGCTTTGCGGCAAGGGCGTCCCTCTGCTTTACCAGCACGGTCTCTTCCTTTGCGGTGGACTCTACGATGGCTGCGAGCTCTTCTTTCTTTGCCTCGAGGTCTATCTCAAGGATGGAGAGCTTGTCTTTTACGCCCTCGATGGCTGCCTTGTTCTCTGATATGGCATCGCGGCTCTCGCCGATCTTCTTCTCGTCGATCTTGCGGAGGATGCCCAGGTTCTCCAGCTCCTTGTTGATGGAGTCGAACTCGCGGGAGTTGGAGATTTTCTCCAGCTGCTGGCGGTATTTCTCTATCTCGGAGTCAAGCGAAACGATATCGTCGTTCATGGAGGCGATGTTGTCGTTGTACTGGGAGATGACGTCCTCGAGCGAAGCGATGCGGGCGTTGCAGCCGGCCACCTGGTCTTCCAGGGAGGCGACTTCTGCGGGAAGTTCGCCGCGGAGCTGCACGAGTTTCTCTATCTCGTTGTCTGCGCGCTGAAGCTCATAGAGGGTCTTGAGTTTTTCTTCGGTACCGGACTCGGAATCCGCAAAAGACTTCTGAAGGGATACGAAAGTCTCCCTCTCGTCGATGGGAGTGCCGACTTTCTTTGTTTTCTTAATAGTGGCCATATGGTTTTTTATAACAGATTTCGGAATTTACAAAGATATGTATTTTTTCGCTTAAATGGAATTCTTGATTTCCATAAGTTGGGCGCGGATTTCCTTCAGGGAATCAAGGGCTTTTACAGACTTGCTCACGGCGGCGCCGGAAGCGTTGAGTTCCCTTTCCGCACCCTCAAGCGTGAGACCTTTTTCCTTTACCAGGAAGTGGATCTGCTTGAGGATCTCTATGTCTTCCGCCGTGTACTGGCGGTTGCCCTTGGCGTTGCGCCTGGGCTTGAGCTGTTTGGGAAAAGAGTTGGACCAGAAGCGGACCAGGGACACCGATTCCCCTATGGCCTGAGCGGCTTCGCTGATTGAATAGAACAGTTTTTCCATATTTGTTAATCCATTGATTGACGTGTGTGCTGAGCCATATACACCATATTCGAGTACTCCTCCGGAGACACCGAGGCGAATATGTAGCTCAGAGGATCCAGCATCACTGTATCGCGCCAGACCTCGTAATGCAGATGTGGCGCATAGGAGTTGCCGGACATTCCCGCGTAGCCTATCTTCTGGCCTTTCTTGACGCTCTGTCCCTGCCCCACTGTAGCCTCACGCAGGTGAGTATAACGGGTGATGTATCCACCTTTATGTTTGATTTCCACGGTGTTACCCTCTCCCCTCCGGGAATGGGAGACGCTGCGGACTGTTCCAGGTGCGGTTGCAAATACCGGCGAGCCCTGGGCCACCGTGAGGTCCACTCCGTTGTGCTGAGCATCGGTGGTGTAGAAAGGGTTGATCTTGGTGCCGATTCCGGCGCCGACCTGGGTGTAGCTCAGCGAATCCAGGGGGATGGACATAGGCGGCATAACCAGCGAAGGGTCTTTGAGCGCCCTGGCAATGCAGACGAAGAGGCTGTCTATAGTGGCTGCGTCCTGCACCAGTTTCTCCGACTTCTCTGCCGTATAAAAGACGAGCTTGGCGTCGGGGATTGAATCGCTGCCGAAGAAGATACCCAGGGACGACATAGGGTCTTCCTGCGGCGCCTCGGCATGGAAGATATCCTTGTAGATGATATCGTCCTTACGAGACAGTGTGCCGATGTCCTGGCCTATACGGTCTATCTTGGGAGGCAGCTGTCCGTAAAGCTCGGAGTAGAGCTCATTCTCCGCCTTGAGGCGCTTCTCTTCCGGAGTGCTGTAAACAAGCGCGAAGATGGCGTAGCCAACGATTGTTAACGCCAGCACGGTGAGGACAAACTTCACGATTGTCCAAATGGTTCCCGCCACCTGGATACCGGCCTTGCGAATATCGAAATTACGCAGGTCAAGCTCGTATTTTCCCTTACTGCCTGCCATTAGTTCCCTGTTTTTTCTGTCTTTCGCTCATGCTTGCGGCAGAGGGCGGCGGGCCACCCACGGCGGCAGCGCTGCGCTTGCCTATCATAGCGCGATACTCTTCTACGGGCATCTCCATATCCATAAAACTCATAGGATTGATCTGGTTGCCCTTGAAAACCACCTCGTAGTGGAGATGAGGCCCCGTAACCTTGCCCGACTTGCCAACCTCTCCTATCCTGTCTCCCCTCTTGAGCACCTGGCCCACACCCACGTCTATGGTATTAAGATGGGCGTAACGGGTCTTGTAGCCAAAGCCGTGGTCTATCACCACCTCGTTGCCGTAGCCCGTGAACTTGAAGTCCACCTTCTCCACCACGCCGTCTCCGGTGGCATATACGGGATTGCCCACGCTGGACGCGATGTCCTGCCCCAGATGGTGCGCCGCAACGCCGTAAACCGGGTCTACGCGCGTGCCGAACGGACTGGAAAGGTTGTAAGTGCCCTTCTTGGGAAGTATGGGCGGTACTGCGGGAATGTGGGATACCATGTCCCCAGCTTCCTTGGCCACCACAGCCACCTCTCCCAGCGAGTTCATCTGGATGTTGATCCTGTCCTGTACGGCATCCAGCCGCAGGTCAAGCGCCTGCATTGCCGTTGCCGCGGAGTCTGCATATACGGAATCGCGAAGCGGGTCCAGCGCGAAAATGGTTCGATACACCTTGTCGTTGCGGTCCTCTACCCCGCGGAGGGTGGATTCGTAAACGTCAAGCTTGTGGCGGATAACTCCCATACGTGACTGCCAAGCCTCGTTCTGCGAGCGCAGGATGGCGGTTTTGGGCAGATCCCTGCCAAGATAGAAGAAGTACAGCCACAACGCCGCACCCACTACGGCCACAGCCCCCACGGCAGCCAGTACAAAGCGGATAAGCGCCTGCCACCAGGGCAGGCGTTGCTCGTCGTAGCTGAGGGTTTCTGGGTTATAGACGAAGCGTTTCACAGCGCAAAGATACTAATAATTCGTGAATTAGGTGACGTTATCTAAAGTTGGCAGCGCCACTCCTGAGGATTGCGGAACCCGCGGAGGAACGCCTCAACGTCCATCCGTTTCTTCCCCTGCAGCTGTAAGTCAGTGACTCTCAGCGCGCCATCTGCCGTACCGATTGCCAGATACGTCTTTCCGTCGGACACAATCTCTCCCGGCCTCACGCCCTTAGGCACATCTTCCATTATCTCAGCAGCATAAATCTTAAGCTGAATGGAATCTAGCTTATTGCGCACTTCTACAGAAGGCAGTGTCTCGGAAATCAGTGGCCGCCCGTGGCCGCTTGAACGGGAGGGGCCCGCAATCTCTGAGTGTGGGAGGGATGGAGCGAAGCGGAAGATTTCCGAGGCACTGCCTTCAGCAGAAGCGAGCATCAAGAATAAGTTAGATTCCATTCAACTTAAGATATATGCTGCTGAGAT
>JAGCCD010000033.1 GCA_017651785.1 Bacteroidales bacterium | reverse complement strand
GCCCGTCGTGAAGGAATACTCGCTTATAGACACTCCCATAGAAGAAAGCCACTTCCGCAGCGGCCTTGACCGTATGGAAGGCGCCCGCATAATCAAGTGGCCCTACCAGACCGACGGTTCCCTCACCTCGTACTCCGTAGACATGGAGAACGACTTCATCCTCATGCGCTACGCAGACGTTGTGCTGATGTATGTAGAGTGCCTCATACGGCAGAATCAGGCCGCACAGGCCGCCGAGGTTGCAGATTTCCAGAAAATCCGCACCCGCGCCGGTCTTGCTCCCATCCCCGCCGCAGACCTCAACCTTGACTCCTTCCTTGAGGAGCGCCAGAAAGAAATGGCCCTCGAGGGCTGGGTGCACAACGACCTTGTGCGCTTCGGCAAATATCTCGACGCCTGGTGGGCTAAGCCCGCCGACAAAGAGCCCGGCCACATTCTCCTGCCCATCCCCGAAGACAAGCGCGGAGCCAACCCCAACCTCGGACAGAATCCCGGATATTGATTATGAAGAGATTATCCCTCATAGCGCTATGCCTGCTTGCACTCGCCTGCACGCAGAAGCCGCTGGAAATCACCCGCACAGAGCTCAAGAGCAAGATTGCGGGTGCCTGGATAGGCCAGATGGTGGGCAACATCTACGGACTTGAATACGAGAACAAGTTCGTGGACGAGCCCGGCGAGGGCCCCTTCGTGTTCAACAAGGCCATGACCAAGATGGCGGCTGTGGACGGCGCCTTCTCCGACGACGACACGGATGTGGAGTACCTCTATCTTATGATGATGGAGAAATACGGCCTGGACATCACCTACGACCAGGTGAAGGAAGGCTGGATGTACCACATCCGGGACCGCGTGTGGCTTGCAAACCGCGCCGCATTGGGCCTGATGCACTACGGATTCACCCCGCCCTACACCGGCAAGAAGGAATACAACCCCCACTGGTTCCAGATCGACCCTCAGCTCATCAACGAGATATGGGCGTATACCGCACCCGGAATGCCCGCATACGCGGCAGCCATTTCCGACTGGGCGGCACGCATCACTTCCGACGACTGGGCCGTCTCCCCCACCGTGGTATACGGAGCCATGTATTCGGAGGCTTTCTTCCAGAGCGACATCCCCACCCTCATCCGTCACGCCAAGGAGTACCTGCCCAAGCAGGACCGCTTCCGCGCCGTGATAGACGAGTGCCTTGACCTCTGGCAGAAGAATCCCGACGACTGGAAGGCCTCCCGCAAGGTGATTGCGGACGAGCTGTACGTCAACGAGCCCGACATCACCCGCAGTATCTGGAACGCCGACCTCAACGGCGCAATGGGCATCCTGTCCCTGCTGTACGGCGACGGCGACATAGAGAAAACCCTCACCATAGGCTGCGCAATGGGCTTCGACTGCGACAACCAGACCGCCACCATGTGCGGCCTGCTGGGCGTAATAAACGGCGTGCAGAGCGTTCCGCTCGACAGGGCGATGCCGTTCGAGCACTGGACCAAGCCCTTCAACGACCGCTACATCAACGTTACCCGCTACGACATGCCCGATGCCTCCATAGAGGACATCATAGAGCGCACCGTGGTGCTGGCAGAGAAGAACATACTGGCACGCGGCGGCAAGGTTCGCGAAGAGAACGGGGAGAAGATCTACACCATCAACCCCAAAGCCCGTTACAACGCAGCTCCCGTGGCGGCAAGCACCTTCACGCTGCCTGCAGACCGCGGCCGCAACCTGGCTCCACAAGCAGCTGAAATCCTGGCACTTACGCGCGAGACAGACCGCGCCACGCTGGACTCCTGCTGGCTCACCATCCCGGTTACTTACCGCGCTTACACGGTTGATGTTATCAACGACGGCGTAGTGGGCGGCCCCGGCGCTGCATTCTACTCGCTGGGCAGCAAATCAAACGCTCCCAAGCGCGATTTCTTCGGCTACAGGTGGGATGAGCCCATAACCACGGACATGATATCCTTCCACTACGGACCCCTTGAGGAGTTCGGCGGCTGGTACAGCAACCTGCATCCGGAGTACCTTGACGAGAACGGCGAATGGAAGGAAATCCAGGCCACGGTAACCCCCGACTGGCCTTTCAGCGACGAGGTCTTCTTCCAGCCGCACAACGGAGAGTTCATATTCAGCTTCCCCAAGGTCACCACTACCGCCATCCGCGTGATTGGCGACGACGCGGTGCTCATCCACTGGAACAAGTACACCAAGGACGTATCGGCATTCATTTCAATTACAGAGCTGCAGGTCTATGAAGCGAAGTAGCATACTCGTGCTGTTGGCGCTCGTCCTCACCGCCTGCTCCGCCCCCAAAGCGCCGCAGAGCGTCACCCTTACCCGGGACGCCCTGATGGACAAGATCCGCGGCGGCTGGGCGGGCCAGACCATAGGCGTTGTGTACGGCGCCCCCACGGAATTCAAGTTCACCGGAACCCTCATTCCGGACAATATGCCCATCTCCTGGGGAGAAGGCTACGTGAAACACTGGTGGGACCGCAAGCCCGGCCTCTTTGACGACGTTTACAACGACCTCACCTTTGCGGAAGCCTTTGAGCAGCTGGGACTTGACGCCACGTCCGAGGACCTTGCGATGCGCTTTGCCTACGCGCCTTACCACCTTGCCCACGCCAATCAGGCCGGACGGTACAACGTCCGCCAGGGCATAATGCCGCCGGAGTCGGGCAACTGGCTCAACAATCCGCACGCAGACGACCTGGACTTCCAGATCGAGGCCGACTTCGTGGGACTGATGGCTCCGGGAATGATTCCCCAGGCGCTGGACATCGCAGACCGCGTGGGGCACATAATGAACAGCGGCGACGGATTCTACGGCGGCGCATACGTTGCCGGCCTGTACAGCGCTGCGTTCGTAGAGAGCGACCCCGCAAAGATAGTGGACATGGCGCTGGAGGGCATTCCGCAGGAGAGCACCTTCTGGCAGTGCATCAATGACGTGCGCCTGCTGCACAAGAAGTATCCGGCCGACTGGAAACAGGCCTGGTTCGAGCTCCTAAAGAAGTGGGACCGCGACGCAGGCTGCCCCAAAGGCGTTTTCCTGAGCTTCAACATAGACGCAAAGATTAATTCGGCATACGTCACAATGGGTATGCTGTACGGCGGCGGAGACTTTGGCAAATCCCTCGAGATCGCAACCCGCTGCGGCCAGGATTCAGACTGCAACCCCGCTACCGTGGGCGGTGTGCTGGGCGTAGTTCTGGGACTGGACGCCATGCCCGCCTTCTGGAAAGACCCGGTGATGGAGATCTGGGACCTGGACTTCGAGGGCACGGATGTTTCGCTGGAGAAAGGCTCGCAGTACTCGTTCAGCCAGGCTCTCAAGCTCATAGAGCAGAACGGCGGAGAGGTGCGGGAGAACGACGTCGTTATTCCCCAGAAGCCCGTTGAAGTGCTGCCTCTGGAGCAGAACTTCACCAATACCTTCCCCATCTACAGGGATCAGAAAGACGCCTGGATGTCAGATACTTACGAGTTCGACTTCCGGGGCAACGGCTTTGTGATATGGGGCAACCTGGTGTGCCTTCGCGGCATCACGGCAGACTACGCCAACCGCGTGAGCAAGAAGCACGTGGGCAGCGAAGTCTTCGCCCTGGCCGAGGAGGAAGACCCGTACGTGGCGGAGATAGAGGTCTACATTGACGGACAGCTGGACCAGGTGTCCGTCCTTCCCATGAAGGGCACGTCCCGCAAGCTCGAGCCTGCCTGGAAGTACTGCCTGCCGGAAGGCCGCCACAACGTGAAGATGGTCTGGAAGAACCCTCAGCCCGACACCTATCTTCTGCGCATCAACGCCATACAGTATTACTCGGAGAAGCCTGTAACGGACGTATATTATCATAATTAACCCCGTCGTTCCATGAAAAAAACACCACTTCTCGTTCCGCTTCTTCTGCTCGCAGCCTGCTCCCAGGCACCCAAAGTGCCTTACGGACAGACCGTAAGCATGGACGACGCCACCCTGATGGACAAGATCAAGGGCGGCTGGTACGGACAGACCATAGGCTGCACCTACGGCGGTCCCACCGAGTTCAAGTACAAGGGCGGAATAATAATGGAAGAAATCCCCATCCCCTGGTACGACGACTACATCTACGACACCTACATAGAAGATCCCGGCCTGTACGACGACGTCTATATGGACCTCACGTTCATGGAGACCATGCTCCGCTTCGGCCTGGACGCCCCCGTAGAAGAGTACGCCAAGGCGTTCGCGTATGCGGACTACAAGCTCTGGCACGCCAACCAGGCTGCGCGCTACAACATCATCAACGGACGCGGAGCGCCCGAGAGCGGCCACTGGAAATACAACCCCCACGCCGACGATATCGACTTCCAGATAGAGGCGGACTTCATCGGCATGCTCTATCCGGGTCAGGCCAATAAGGCTTCGGAGCTCAGCGACCGCATAGGCCACATCATGAACTACGGCGACGGCTGGTACGGCGGCGTATACATCGGCGCGATGTATTGCCTTGCCTACGTGTGCGACGATATTCCCACGATCGTGACCGAGGCGCTCAGGACCATCCCCGAGGGCACCAAAGTCCACCGCACCATCTCCGACGTCATAAAGTACTGGAAGCAGTACCCCGATGACTGGAAGCAGTGCTGGTTCGAGGTAACGAACCGCCACGCCAACGACGTGGGCT
>JAGCCD010000270.1 GCA_017651785.1 Bacteroidales bacterium | reverse complement strand
TCTGATGCTCGACGCCGTCGTGGCCATCGGCTACGGCTCGGTGCGCAAGAAAGACCTCACAACGGCCGTTTCAATCGTTTCTACCGAAGACGCGAATCTCCGCCCGGTAACCGAAGCTTCCGGACTCATCCAGGGCAAGGTGGCCGGCGTCCAGGTACAGCAGACCAGCGGTCTGCCCGGCGCCGGTATGACGGTGCGCGTACGAGGAAACAGCTCCATCGCCTCCTCCAACGACCCTCTCTATGTGGTTGACGGAGTCCCCGTCGGTGAAGGTAACTACGCCATCTCTTACCTCTCTCCCGGCGACATAGAGACAATGCAGATCCTCAAGGACGCATCCTCCGCCGCAATCTACGGTTCCCGCGCAGCGAACGGCGTGGTGCTCATCACCACCAAGCAGGGCGCCAAGAACCAGGCTCCCAAGGTGAGCTTCTCCGCCTACGCCGGCGTTTCCAAGGTTACGCGCACCTTCGAGGTGATGAACACCGAGGAATACCGCGACTACGCAAAAGAGTTCAACGTAAACATCCCCGAAGAGCTTACTGACCAGACCGACTGGTTCAAGGAGACCTACCGTACGGCCATCACCCAGAACTACCAGATAGGCGTGAGCGGCGGTACAGACAAGGTCCGCTACTATCTGGGCGGCGGTTACACCGACGAGCAGGGTATCCTCAAGGTCGCCTACGCCAAGCGTTACAACGTCCGCTCCAGCTTCGACGCAGACCTGTACAAGTGGCTCACCGTAGGAACCAACCTCGCCTACTCCAACTACCGCAACAACGGCATCATCTCGGGTACAGGCGCCAACAGGGCCGGCGTGGTGCTTTCCGTCATCAACGCTCCCACCTACGCCCCCATCTGGGATCCCGAGAACCCCAAGCAGTACTACTGCAACTTCTACGGTCTTGGCGGCTACACCACCCCTCTGGAGAACCTCGCCCGCAGCGAGCACAACTACGACACGACGGACCGCATGATCCTGAGCGGATACGCCCAGATCAACTTCACCAAGCACCTCAACTTCAAGAGCACGGTGAGCATGGACCGCAGATGGGTGCACAGCTACAGCTTCCTGGATCCCGTGCAGACCGACTACGGCCGCACCCAGCACGGCGAGGCTTCCGACTCCCGTTCCGACGACCGCCGCATGGTGTACGACAACATCCTGTCCTACAACAACACCTTCGGCGAGAAGCACACCGTAGACGTGATGGCCGGCACCTCCGCCACCACTTCCGACTGGCAGCAGCTCAGCGGCTCCCGCAGCTACTTCAACCCCGAGTATTACGATGCCATCTGGGGCCTCGGCGGCGGCAACAAGGGCGGCCTCCGCGGCCAGAGCACCGGCTGGGCGCAGTGGGCGATAATGTCCTACCTCGGCCGTGTGGCATACAACTACGACAGCAAGTACTACCTCACCGTAAACTTCCGTGCAGACGGCTCCTCAAAGCTCGCTCCCGGACACAAGTGGGGTTACTTCCCTTCCGCTTCCGCAGCCTGGCGCATCAGCGGCGAGGACTTCATGAAGAACTCGTCCGTAATAAACGACCTCAAGCTCCGCGTGGGCTGGGGACAGCAGGGTAACCAGAGCGGCCTTGGCGACTACGCCTGGGTGCAGCAGTATAACACCAACTACTACGACTGGACAGAAAACCAGTACGCCGAGGCAGTTCCCACACTGGGCACCAAGAGCAACTGGAAGAACGACGACCTCACCTGGGAAACCACCACCCAGACCAACGTAGGTCTGGACGCCGCTTTCTGGGGCAGCCGCCTCACCCTCACCCTCGACGCATATTACAAGTACACCACCAATATGCTGATGAGCGTCTCCATCCCCAACCAGCCCAGCATGTTCCGCAACGAAGGCGAAATGTCCAACTGGGGTCTGGAGGCTGCAATCAGCTCCATCAACGTAGCCAAGGGAGACTTCGAGTGGAGCACGGACTTCAACATCTCAATGAACCGCAACCGTCTTGAGAAACTCGCCCTGAGGCAGGTCTACTACTACGTGAATCCCGAGACCATAGGCGAGAACATCGTCCGCATGCAGCCCGGCAAGCCCCTCTCACAGTTCTGGGGCTATGTGGCAGAGGGAGTGGATCCCGAGACGGGACTTGTAATCTACAAGGACATCACCCCCGACGGCAAGATCAACGACTCCGACAAGACCTGGATAGGCGATGCCAATCCAGACTTCATCTTCGGTATGACCAACAACCTGCGCTGGAAGGGCTTCAACCTCAGCTTCCTCATCACCGGAAGCTACGGCAACGACATCTACAACGTCTCAAAGGTGGATATGATCGGCATGCACAACGCCGCCAACCAGCTCAAGGATGCAGTTAACCGCTGGCGCGTCCCCGGCATGGAGACCGACATCCCCAAGGCCGGCGAGGCATACAACATCAAGTCCAGCACAATGTGGGTAGAGGACGGCAGCTACATCAAGCTCAAGAACATCACCCTCTCCTATGACATCCCCGCCAGGATCCTGAGGCCCATCGGCATAGCCCGCATACAGCCTTACATCACCCTGTCCAACATGTTCACGCTCACCAAGTACACCGGCTACGACCCCGAAATGAGCCAGTACTCGAGCGCCACCAACATGGGCATCGACTATGGCACGTATCCTAACGTAAAGACCGCCACCTTCGGCGTAAATGTAGACTTTTAATCGCGCACGACCATGAAAAAGATACTTTCAATCATCAGCATAGCAGTGGCTGCAGCAGCCCTGAATTCGTGCGACCTCGACCTCTACTCCCCCACCTCCTTCAACAAGGGCAACATAGAGGAACACGGAGAGAGCGAAGTGCAGTACAGCACCCGCTCCGATATGGAAGGCCTGCGCAACTCAATGTACAACAGCTGGCTCAAGGGCATTCAGGAAATGGGCCTTGAAGACTGGCTGGTATACTCCGAGACACGTGCAGACAACGCCTACTGCGGCACCACAACCGCAGAAATCATGGCGCTCGAGGCCAATACCCAGGACGGTTCCAACAAGAATGTCACGCGCGACTGGGACTGGTACCAGACCCAGGTTTCCAACGCCAACAACATCATCTGCAACATAGATGAAATCAGGAACATGGATCCCACCCTCACCCAGGACGAGTGCAACCAGTGGAAGGCAGAAGCCCTCATCTGGAGAGCTTTCAGCTTCTTCCGCCTCACCCAGCTCTGGGGAGACGCTCCCATGGTACTTGAGATACCCCCGGCAATAACCGTAGAGAATGTAGAGGAATACTATCATCTGTATTATCCCGACCGCGTACCCCGCGACGAGGTCTATGCCCGTCTGGTAGAAGACCTCACCTGGGCCGCCCAATACGCCCCCGATGTGGACAAGAGCAACAAGATGCTCCTCAGCAAAGCATTCGCAAAGGGCCTCCTTGCACGCGTATACGCAGAAAAGCCCATCCGCGACTGGAACAAAGTGGCCCAGTACTGCAGCGAGATAGAGGCAATGGGCTTCGAGCTCGAGAAGAACTACGACGACCTCTGGGGCTACGACGACACCGACGCCTACCGCAACTCCAAGGAGTCCATCTTCGAAGTGCAGTGGTCCCGCTCTTCCGGCAACTGGGTGTACATGATGTACCACCGCAACGCCTACAATCCCGACGACAGCTATTCATGGGCAAAGTGGACCACTCCTTCCCGCGACCTTATCGCAGCATATCAGGCAGAAGGAGACGAAGTGAGGCTCAACACCAGTGTAGTCTTGGACACCTGCGGATGGTCAAACTACT
>JAGCCD010000269.1 GCA_017651785.1 Bacteroidales bacterium | reverse complement strand
TAGCGGGCGAGCACGGCTTCTCCGTCTTCGTACAGGCCTTTGTAGCCCCAGTTGTTTTCCGGTTGCCAGAGGTGGCCGGGCATGGCGCAGCCTATGCCGCCGTATTCTCCAAGAACGTCAATCTGCGCCCCACCGCTGCGGAACTTCATAACCGGCTCTGGATAATTGTGGCTGTCCAGGATGTCGCCGCACATATGCGAGTTACCGCCGGAAGCGGAATTAATCAGCCTTGTAGGGTCCTGTGCACGGGTGAATTCCACCACGGCCGGGGTGTCAAACTGCGCCCAGGCCTCGTTGAACGGCACCCAGACAAGGATGCTGGGATATCCGCGCAACTGTTTGATTATATCGCCCCATTCCCTGTAATAGGTTGCCTTGGCGGCATCAGACAGAGGGTAGTCCCAGCCCGTGTCGTAGCCCCATTCGCCCCACTGGCCTCCGGGGAGATTTGCGGCTATGCACGGCATGTCCTGCCAAACGGCCACGCCAAGGCGGTCGCAGTACCAGTACCATCGGGCCGGTTCTACCTTGATGTGCTTGCGTATCATGTTGTAGCCCAGCTCTTTAGTGGTTGCGATGTCGTATTTGAGAGCCTCGTCCGACGGGGCGGTGTACAGGCCGTCCGGCCACCAGCCCTGATCCAGCGGACCGAATTGGAAGTACGGCTTGCCGTTGAGCCCAAGGCGCCTCTGACCTGCGGAATCGCGCACCTCGGAACTTTCTCGGAAGGCGGTGTATCCAAGCACACTGTCAACAGTCGCTCCGTCTTTAACCAATTCTATCCGCAGGCCGTACAGATAAGGTTCTTCCGGCGACCAGAGGTGAACATCAGCCACCTCAAGCCGCACGCTCTTACCGGGCGCTGCGGAGCAGGACGCCACCGATGCAGGATTGCCGGGCTCCTCCGTGCTCCAGCCGAGGCCGCCTTCCAGCAGAGTGTACCGGACCTCATCGGCCTCGCCGTTGATAACTGTCTGAATATCAAGGCCTCCGTCCATACTGCCAATGGCGTTGTAGCTGCTTATGGATGCCTCTGCCACGGGCTCAATCCACACGCTCTGCCAGATTCCGGTAACGGGGGTGTACCATATGCCGCCGGGCTCGCTCACCTGCTTGCCGCGGGGTTGCATGTCGTTGTCTGTGCCGTCCACCACCCTGAGCAGAACATGCTGCGTGCCGTTCACCAGATACGGGGTGATGTCGAAACTGAACGCCGTGTATCCGCCCACGTGCCTGCCGGCAAATGCGCCGTTAACCCAGACATCGGCCAGCCAGTCCACTGCATCGAAGTGCAGCAGGATGCGCTCGTTCCAGTCTTTGGGCAACTTGAAGGAGGTTGAGTACCACAGGACCTCTTCCGGGCCCACTCTGCGCCCGACGCCGGAAAGCGACGACTCTATGCAGAAGGGCACGAGGATGCTTCCGTCCGCCTTGTCTGGCAGCATGGCGCCGTTGCCGTCTATCATGTCCGATATGTCCGGTGTGGCCGAAGACCAGTCGGGCACTGCCGACGGCGCAGCGGGTGTTACGGCGTAGCTCCAGAGGCCGTTGAGGCTCTTCCAGCGGGAGCGGACCATTTGCGGACGGGGGTATTCCGGGTGAACGTTGGAGGGGTTGACCTGATCGGCCCAGGCGGTGCGGATATGCTCTCCTGCAGGCGCCCAATGCTGATTTGCGGTGGAGCAGCCGGCGGCAAGAAGCAGCGCGGCGGCGATTGCGGGGACGGTATTTCTCATGACGTTTCAAAGTTAGTAAAAGTTCGTTAACTTTGCGCCCCGAATCACCTTTACCATGAGCCGTAACTTAGCGAGAACCATACAGAACTGGATGCTGCCGGTGGCAATCGTGCTGGGCATCAGCCTGTATCTTGCATACCGGGGGCTGCCGTTCCTGCATCCCGCCGGACACACGCTTCATTGGATAGCTTCCGAAGGTCAGCGAACAGTTATCGCCCTGCTGCTTTTCTTCCAGTTCGTAAAGGTGTCTCCGCACGACCTACAGCCCCGAAAGTGGCACATCTATACTCTTCTGTTCCAGGTTGTTACGTTCCTCGCCCTAGCGGCCGTTACGGTCTTTGCCAAGAGCACGGTGGGCCGTATCCTGCTGGAATGCGCCATGCTGTGCCTGATTTGCCCCACAGCCGCTGCTGCCGGCGTAGTGACAGAGAAACTGGGTGGTTCGCTGGCAGAGACAATCACGTAGGTGGTTATCATCAACGTAGCAGCTACATTCCTTATTCCGATGGTTATCCCCCTGGTGAGGCCTTCCGCCGAACTCGGATTCTGGGCTTACGTTGGGCACATCGCCCTCAAGATATTCCCGGTGCTGATCCTCCCGGCCATCGTGGCCTGGACAATCAGATACACTACACATAAGCTTCAGAGGATTCTCATGCGCCTGAGCCGCTACACCTTCTACATCTGGGGCGTGGGACTCACGCTCGCAATGGTACTGGCCACTCGCGCGCTGATTCTCAGCAACTTGCCTCTTGGCGCCGTAGCGCTTGTGGTGGCTGTCTCCATGGCTGCCTGCGCCCTGCAGTTCGCCTACGGCCGCTTCATAGGCAGGCGCCTGGCAAAGGGCAACGATGCCGTGAATGCCCGCAGCGGCAAAGCCCTGGGCGAGGAGGCCGAGTGCACTACTGTGGGCCAGGCCATGGGGCAGAAGAACACCGGCTTCCTTATCTGGCTGGGTTACAACTATATGACCACTGTCACCTCCGTTGCCGGCGGCCTCTACGCCATATGGCAGAACCTCTTCAACAGCTGGGAACTCTATCGCAAAGGTCGGGCAGACGCCAGGGCCGCTCGGACAGCTAAATAAATTATCGGTCAAAAAGCATACGTTTTTTGGGGAAATTCGTAACTTTGTCCCAAATCGCGAAATTTTGACCATGAGCAAAAAACTGATAATCCTGGCGGCCGGCGCCATCGCGATGCTGGCTGCATGCACGAGGGAGCCCGTGGCTCCGGAGCAGGCCGCTCCCGTCAC
>JAGCCD010000268.1 GCA_017651785.1 Bacteroidales bacterium | reverse complement strand
CCAGGGGCTTTCCAAGCACAAGACCCAGGAAGACGCCCATTGAGACGCTGCCCAACGCACTGTCATGCGAGAAGACATTGAAGAATGACGGGTCGCTTATCACCACGCCCGCATTGGCCAGGGCGAATATGGGCATTATGAGAAAGTTTACCCAGGGGCTCAGGGCGTGCTCTACCCTGTAGCTCATATCCATCGTGCCGTGGGCTATTCTTTCCAGCTTGCGCAGGCAGTGCTTCTGGGGGCCGTTGGGGAAAGGCTCGTTGTCCAGTCCTTCGTACTTCTCGAGCCGTGCGAGATACTTGTTGCGCTTGTGAATGTATTGCGCCTTGTTATACCTTGAGCGGGCAGGAATGAGGAAAGCCATCACCACGCCGGACATTGTTGCGTGAATGCCGCTGTAGTAGAAAAGTCCCCATACTATGATTGCGCAAAAGATGTACGGGAACATGTGCTTTTCTCCTATTGTCCGCAGAAGGACGGTGAAAAGGATCACCAGCAGGGCCACTCCCAGCAGCGGCAGATTAATGCTTCCGCCGTAGAAGAAAGCCACAACGAGTATGGCTATGAGGTCGTCCGCAATGGCCAGGGCGGTCAGGAACACCTTGAGCGATATCGGTACCCTGTCAGACAGCACGGACAGAATGCATACGGCGAAGGCTATGTCAGTAGCCGTTGGAATACCCCATCCGCTGGCGGCCTCTGTGCCGTGATTGATGATGGTATAGATGAGCGCGGGGGCGATTACGCCGCCAAAGGCCGCAATGACTGGCAGCAAGGCCTTCTTGGGGCTCGACAGCTCCCCGTGCGCTACTTCCCGCCGTATCTCCAGTCCCACGGTGAAGAAGAAGACGACCATGAGGATGTCGTTGATGAACTTCTCTACCGTGAGGTCCCGGGGGAAGAGGAGGTCGAAACCGCCGTCGGCGCTGCTCAGGTGCAGCTGGAGCTTTGTCTCAAGTATTGCGTGATACAGGTGCCGGGTGAACGGCAGGTTTGCCAGGAGCATGGCCACAACCACGCATCCCAGCAGCAGGACTCCCTGGAACCATGGCTTGTGAGAGAGGGAATCGCTCCGTTTGGAAAACTCCAGAAAGCCTTTGTTCCAGGTATAGATGGGGATAAGTTTTGCCATTAGTTACGCTTGAATTTCTGCGCCAGTTTTTCCAGTTTGAAGGCTTCTTCCAGTTTCTCGAACTGGCGCTTGGTGTCCAGGGTAAAGCTGCCCTGCTGTATCCAGGCAAAGTAGGATGGCTCTGTCTCGAACACTTTGCGCGCGGTCTTGCCCTTGTGCTTGCCGAAATTGATTACCGCCTCCCCGGCGTCGTTCCAGACAAGGTGGCCGGAGAAATCGACGAATTTGCGCCCGGCGGCGAAGGACGACAACTGGGAGACGTCGTTCTTCAGCTGGCCCGGGTAGCGGTCCAGCTGGGCCTTGAGGACCTCGTATGTGGCAAGGGTATCTGCCTCTGCGGTGTGGGCGTTCTCAAGCTCCTCTCCGCAGTAGAAGCGGTATGCTGCCTTGAGGTTGCGTGGCTCCATTGCGTGGAAGATGTTCTGCACGTCCACCATCCGGGGGGAGTGCAGGTCTACGTCCATCTGCTTGCCGGCGGCGGTTACGCGCTCAAACTCCTCTGCGAGCATGGGAAGGTCGAATTTCTGGGAGTTGAAGCCTGCCAGGTCGCTGTCTTTGAGCCAGTAGGCTATCTCGTCCGCCAGCTCGAAGAAGGTGGGGCAGGAGGCCACATCTTCGTCTTTAATGCCGTTTACTTCCGATGCGGCGGGCTCCATTGGCCTCTGGCAGCCGCGGATGTAGTCCCAGGGCTTTATGCGCCAGGTCTTAACGCGCTCTTCTCCGTCCGGCATTACCTTGACGAAGCTGAGCTCTACGATGGAATTGTTGGGAATATCAAGCCCCGTGCTCTCTATGTCGAAAAAGAGCAGGGGCTTCTGAAGGTTAAGTTGCATGATCTTACGAAATCATTATAGGCATGAGGATGCCGCAGATCTTCTCGCTTGCCTCTTCTTCCTCTGAAGGGAGGATGAGGACGGCCCTGCGCGCGTCCATAAACTTCATGACCAGAGTCTCGCAGCCCATGTTTGCAAGGATGTCTACGAGGAAGGAGGACTTGAAGCCTATTGCGAGCTCGTCTCCGGAGTAGTCGCACTCAAGCTTTTCGTATGCGGCGAGGGCGAAGCCGAGGTCCTGTGCGGTAATCTCAAGCTGGCCGGGGGCGAGGTTGAACTTGACGTGGTTTGACGCCTTGCTGGCGCATACCGACACGCGGCGTACGGTGTTGAGGAGCTGCTGGCGGTCTATCCTGAGGATGTTTGAATTGTTCTGCGGAATGACCTCGCGGTACTTGGGATATTTGCCCACGATGAGGCGGCATACCATCATGGTGCTGCCGTACCAGAACACTACCGAGGAGCCGTCGAACTTTATCTCCACTTCTCCCTCTCCGCGCTCCAGGAGGGAACGGAGCACCGCGGCGGGCTTTTTATGCAGGATGAAGGACGACTTTGCGGCCGCCGTGACGTCTGTGGTGGTGTAGCAGATGAGCTTGTGGGAATCTGAAGCCACGAGGGTTGTGGAATCTGTGTCTATGTCGAAGAAGATACCGTTCATGGCGGGGCGCATCTCGTCGTCTGCGGTGGCGTAGATGGTGCCGCTTATGCCGTCTGCAAGGGAGCGGGCGGGGAAGGTTACGGTTTCTGCGTCTTCTCCCACGCCTTTAATCTCGGGGTAGTCCTCTGCCGGGAAGTAGGGGAGGGATGAGTTACCGTTGCTCCAGATGCACTCGAATGAGCCTTCTCCTTTGGTGCGCACTTTGAGCGGCTGGTCGGGGAGGGCCTTTAGGAGGTCTGTGAGCTGCCTTGCGGGGACGGCTATCACGCCGTTCTCTTTGACGTCCACATCTACCGAAGTGCGCAGGGTGAGTTCCTGGTCCGAGGCGGTGATTTCCAGTTTTCCGTCACCGGCTGCAAACAGGAAGTTTTCTAATATGGGGAGGGTGGTCTTTGCGGGAATGGCCTTGGAGACGTTCATGACCCCCTTGAGGAGTTCTGCGCTTGATACTGTGAATTCCATATGATTTACTTTCTTATTATCCACGCAAAAATAGTAAATATTCCTCACATTTGGCACACCTTTTGACTTTTTACTCAGCCGGAAAAAACAAATTATCATCAATATGGCAAAAAATTTCTTCACCGTATTCATTTCGGTGCTTTTGAGCGGCCTTACTGCCTGGGGCATAGTTAAAGCCGCCACTCCAGGACAGGAAACCAAAGTCGTTTATTCCCCGGACGGACAGGCCACCAGAACTGTCAATTTGTCAGTATCAGACTATCCGGATTTCACATACGCTGCAGAAACCGCCGTAGAGGCGGTCGTTTACGTGAAGGTAACCATAAAGTATCAGCAGCAGTACCAGATGATAGACCCCTTCTTCCGTTTCTTCTTCGGAGACGAGGGCTCGCAGCCCCAGACCCGCGAGCGTGAGCAGCAGGGAAGCGGCTCGGGTGTCATCATCCGCCCCGACGGCTACATCGTCACCAACAACCATGTAGTGCAGAACGCAACCAAGATCGAGGTCACCCTGAACAATAACAAGACCTACCCCGCAACGGTAATCGGCACAGACCCCGCAACGGATGTCGCCCTCATAAAGATCGAGGAATCCGGTCTCCCCACCATCCAGTTCGGAGATTCAGACAAGCTCCGCCTCGGCGAATGGGTGCTTGCCATCGGCTCTCCCCTCGGAGAGGAGCTCCGCTCCACCATCACCGCGGGAATCGTGAGCGCCAAGGGACGTTCTATGCCCAACTACAACGGCGACTTCAAGATCGAGTCCTTCATTCAGACAGATGCGGCCGTGAACCCCGGCAACTCCGGTGGCGCCCTTGTGAACAAGGCCGGCGAGCTGGTTGGAATTAACACCGCAATCATCTCTACCACAGGATCTTACACCGGCTATTCCTTCGCGGTTCCTTCCAATATCGTAAACAAGATAGTTACCGACCTTCTGGACTTCGGT
>JAGCCD010000267.1 GCA_017651785.1 Bacteroidales bacterium | reverse complement strand
TGTACATCATCGCCATACCAAGGATGGCGACGCCCAGGAAGAGGTAGAACATTCCCTTCTTGCCGATTTTACGCTTGATGGCGGGAACCAGCGGCATGAATATGAAGGCGGGGATGGTTCCGAGCCACATGAAAAGGGTGGTGAGCAGGGGTGTTGCGCCCACGTTGTAGCTCATGAAGTAGGCGTCCGCCGCGTTGCCTACGCTCATCATCGCGAATGCGGTAATGAAGAAGAACGCCAGCACGCGCAGGGGCTTGTTGCGGATGAACTCCATCCAGAGGTCGCTCACCTTCACGTTTGCCGATGCCTTCTGGTCCATCACCACGCGCTCTTTGCACTGGAAGAAGCAGAAAACGAGCAGCGCCAGGCCGGCGAGCGCGAAAATGGTCATAGTGATGAACCATGCCGGAGCGGCCTCGGGCGTATTGTAGACCGCAGTCATCTTGCCTGTTACGGGGTCTGCCACTTTAGGGGCGAACAGGGCAATGATAAGGGGCAGCGACTTTACGCATAGGGCGCCGAGGTTGGCCATAAACATACGCGTGCTGGTGAGAACCGTAATCTCGTTGGTGTCCCTGGTGAGCGATGCGTTGAGGGCGCCGTACGGAACGTTTACGAGGGTGTAGCACATCGACATTCCGACGTATGTTATGTAAGCGTAGACCAGCGAACCGCTGAAGCCGTTCCAGAAGCACAGGATGGCCAGGGCTACCAGCGGAATGCCGCCCAGGATGAGCCAGGAGCGGTATTTTCCCCATTTGGGGTTGCCCTTGTCTACCAGCGTACCCACCACCGGGTCCCAAAGTACGTCTATGAGGCGCACGACCAGGAACATCAGGGCCGCGGCCGACGGCTTGAGGCCGAAGACGTTGGTGTAGTAGAAAAGCAGCCAGATGCTGATGGTCTGGTAGACGAGGTTCTGCGCCATGTCTCCGGCGCCGAAACCTATCCTCTGCAGTCAGCTGAGTTTGTAGAAGCCTTTTGCCTGAGTACTCATATCACTGTTTTGATTCCAATATCACGTTTGCCGTCCTGCGGCCCACCGTGGCCTTGTCCTGCGGGTGGATGTCGTTCCACTCGCCAAGGTCTGCGTTGGGCACGAGGTATACGCCGTCCATCCTTTCGGCAGTGCGGCGCTGTTCTTTCTGAACCCTGTTCCAGCCCCAGTCGTTGTCTGTGAGCTCCGAGTGCTCGAATGCGGCGAGCTCGATTATGTAGAAAGGAAGGTCCGGCGTGGCCAGTTCTTCGCGGCGGGTCTTGACAAGTGTTTCCAGCAGGGAGCCGTAGTCGGCGGCGTTGTGGCAGTTGCTTTCTCCCTGGTACCAGATGAAGCCGCAGAAGGCATAGTCCCTGAGCGGGGCCTCCATGCCGTTGTACAGCGACACGGGTTTCCACCTCAGGAATACCTCCGAGGGCCTTGCGGGCATACGCTTTCCGGCCTTGTGCTCCCAGCCGGTAAGCAGGGAAACCTTGCCCGAGGGCGTTTCCAGACTGTACTGCTTGTCCGGCACAAAGCCGGCGGGATTGCCTCCGCAGGCGTAAAGATGGATGTCTACGGTGTTTAGGCCTTCTTTGAGAATGCCGTCGGGGACATTATAATTGCGGGGCGGATACATGTAGGTGGTGTTGCCCACATATTGACCGTTCACGAAGGTGGAGTCTGCGTCTATCATGGCGCCCAGGTGCAGGATTGCGGGGCCGGCCCAGCCTTTGGGAAGGTTGAAGCTGCGGCGCAGGAAGTGGCTTCCGTATATGTTCTCACCTTTCTCATCCACTGCCCAGGATTTGGAGAAGATGTCTATCTTCTTCCATTTGGCCCCGGTGTTGGCGGGAAGGGCGTTGTGGGCGTTCTGCCAGTCGGAATAGAGGTTTGCGTTGAAGACGTTTATGCTGTCCAGCACGCCGGGCTCGCGAAGGTGGTTTAGCTCTGACAGGGCATAGTCTCCAAGCACGTCTTCCCGCAGCCACGACTCTATGGGGGAGCCGCCCACGGAGGCGTTTACCATTCCAATGGCAACGCCGGTATCTTCCTGCAGGTATTTGCCTGTGAAATAGCATATCGCGCTCCAGGAAAGACCGGTGGATTCGCTGTCCAGCACTTCCCAGGAGCATTCGGGCAGATCTTCCTGAGGGGCGAAAAAGTCGTAGGCGGTGGGAACGAAGAGGTAGCGCAGGTTAAGGTTTGAGTAGTCTTTTATCTCTTCCGACACCGCATCAAGGCAGCGCTCTACCGGGAGCTCCATATTGGACTGGCCGGAGCAGAGGAATACGTCGCCAACCATGATGTCCTGCAGCGTTACGTCGTTTACCGTAAGTGTGTACGGACCGCCTGCCGGGCTGGCGGGGAGCTGGGCTTTCCAGTCGCCTTTGGAGTTTGCCCTCACCGTGACGGTTTCTCCCTGCCAGAGGAGAGTCACTTTTGAGCGGGGCTCAGCTTTGCCCCATACCGGAACGGCACGGCCCCTCTGCAGGACCATATGGTCCGAGAACACCTGGGGAAGCGTGACGTGACTCTGGCCGCAGGAGACCAGAAGCGTAAGGAAGGCTGCCAGAATAGACTTTTTCATGTTACAAAGTTATAAAAAAGGCCCCTGCGAAGGGGCCAGAATTGTTTCAGTGGTTGTTAAATATGTACCAAGACTTTAACTCTCGTTACATATTGTTTAGAATTGGGAACTTTCTTTGCTCAGACGCCGCTGAAGCTGGAAAAACCGCCGTCTACGGGGAGTACCACGCCGGTTATGAAAGACGCCGCCGCAGAGCACAGGAACTGTGCCGCTCCGTTGAGTTCCGAGATGTCTCCAAAGCGCCTCATGGGCGTTTTGGCCATCACTTTGAGGGAGCGTTCCGTAAGGGATCCGTCCGGGTTCAGGAGGGCCGAGCGGTTCTGTTTGCCGATGAAGAAACCGGGCGCCAGGGCGTTGACCCGGATCTTCTCCCCGTATTTCACAGCCATTTCCGCGGCAAGCCACCTGGTGAAGTTGGAGACGCCGCTCTTTGCAGCGCCGTACCCGGCCACGCGGGACAGGGCGTCGTAGGCGGCCATAGACGAAATGTTGAGTATGCACCCCTCCTTCTGCTCCGCAAAATACCGGGCAAACACCTTTGTGGGATACACCGTGCCGTTGAGGTTCAGGTCCAGCACCTTCTGCCAGTCCTCAATCTTCATATCGTGAAAATGTGCATCGGGCATGATGGTGGCGCCGGGAACGTTGCCGCCAGCCACATTTACCAGGATATCTACCCGGCCAAGCCTGGCCACTATGTCTGCGGCGATAACCTCCAGCGCGTCTGTGTCCAGCACGTTGCAGGCATAGGCGACGGCTTTGGGGCCAAGAGATTCCAACACCGCAGGGACTTGCTCCTGCCGGTGCACAAGTGCTGCGACTATTGCGCCTTGCGACGCAAAATGGCGGGCTATGGAGCCGCCCAGTACGCCGGCCGCGCCGGTAATCACGGCGACTTTTCCTTCTATCGAATAAAGATCGTTCATATCAGTCCGTTTTTGATTTCGTTCCTTACCGCCGCCATCATGCCGTCCACCTGCCCGAGCGCGAGCATGCGTCCGTGGAAGCTGTAGCCGGCGTTGTAACCCTCGTCCCCAAGCATGTTCTTGCCGTGGTCTACACGCATCGGAAGAGTAGGGTTGGTTTTCTCGAAAATGCGTATCAGTTCCACCAGATTCGCCCTTCCGGCCGTGTGGGGAGCCTCTATGAAGTTGCCTCCGGGCAGTATGTCGCAGCTCCTCAGATGCACGAAGTGGGTGCGTGAGGCAAAGCGGCGGGCCATGGGCACAAGGTCGTTATGGGCACCTGCGGACAGGCTGCCTGCGCAGAACGTAAGGCCGTTGTGGGGATTGTCTACCGCACCGAGGAACCAGTCGATGTCTTCTGCAGAAGTAACGATGCGCGGCAGTCCCAGCACGGGCATCGGCGGGTCGTCCGGGTGTACGCACATATTGACGCCGTACTCCTCGCACACGGGCATTACGGCGGACAGGAAGTAGCGCATATTCTCCCTCAGATTCTCTTTCGTAATGCCGCGGTACTTCTCCAGGAGGCTCCTGAATATGCCCACAGGATCGTTGTCTTTCTCTGAAATGTTGCCGTTCACGAAGCCCTGGGTCTTCACTATTATGTTGTCCACCAGCCTGCGGCGGTCTTCGGGAGTGGCTTCGGCATCCAATTGCTGCGCCCTTTGCAGCACTTCCGGAGAATAGTCGGCCCCGGCGCCTTCCCTTTGCAGGATGCAGGTGTCGAACCAGGCGAATTCGGCCATGTCGAAGTACAGGCTGGTGGTGCCGTCCGGCCAGGGGTGTTCGAGGTCCGTGCGTATCCAGTCTATGACGGGCATGAAGTTGTAGCAGACGGTCTTTATGCCGCACTTCCCCAAGTTGGCCAGGCTTTGTATGTAGTTGGATATCAGGGTGTCCCTTTCAGGCCCGGCGTACTTTATGGCCTCGCTCACGGGGAGGCTCTCAACAACGCTCCAGCGCAGGCCTGCGGCTTCTATGTATCCTTTCAGGTCCTCTATGGCTTCTACGCTCCACACCTCTCCGTTGGGTATGTCGTGGAGTGCGGTTACGATGCCCTCTACGCCTATCTGGCGGAGCATCTCAAGGGTGATTCTGTCTTTGCGCCCGAACCAGCGCCACGTCTTTTCCATATTCCTATTCGAACAGTTTGTCCAGTTCTTCGCGGTCCGTTATGTCGGAGTACTTTATTACGAACTCCTTGGGCGACAGGCCGAAATAGCTCTTGAAGGAGTTCGAGAAGTAAGACGGGGTAGAGAATCCCACCTTGTACGCTACCTCGGATATGTTCACTTTCTCGTGCACCAGCAGATACGCCGCCTGCTTCATCCTGGTGGACTTTATGAGGCTCGACGGCGATATGCCCATCATCTCCTTGAGCTTGCGGTTCATATGCACGCGGCTCATTCCCACCTCGCGGCTGAGGTCTTCCACTCCGAACTCCGGATTGTCCAGGTTGCGTTTCACAACTTCCATCACGCGCTCGCTCAGTCCTCCGCCGGAGGTGACTTTCACCTGCTCATAGTCGTATTTGGTGCCGCCGGAGAATTTGCCGCGCATAGTGTCGCGGGAGGCGATTACCTGGGCGATGGAGCTCCTGAGCAGCTCGATGGAGAGGGGCTTGGACAGGAAGCGGTCAGCCCCGCTGGCGATGCTCTCAAGGTGGCTGCTCTCGTCCGCCGAAGAGGTGAGGATAATTACCGGGATGTGGTTGGTTATGGGGTTGTGCCTTATCTTGCGGCACAGTTCAAGGCCGTCCATACCGCTCATCACAAGGTCGGTAACCACAACGTCGGGCTGTGCCGCGGAAATGTCGGCCCAGGCCTCCTGCCCGCCCTGGAACACCTTTACGTTGTACTGGGAACGGAGTTCTGCCAGCAGGTAGTCACGGATCTCGGAGTCGTCGTCCACTATCACGACGTTCCTGCGGGATTTCACCATCTTGTCCGATGCGTCGGCAGTGGGGGTGAAGGCGATGTCTTCCGTGCTGCGGTCAAGCTCCTCGGGCGCCGGCAGTTTGGTGTAAAGGTCTTTGTGGTGCGAGGTTACGGACATTTCCTGCTCCGTGAGGTGCTCGCAGCCTACTGGCATCACAACGGTGAAGCGCACGCCGTCCTCCGTATTTGCGGCGGTAATAACGCCATGATGCAGTTCCACTAGCATCCGGGTAAGGCTCAGGCCCACGCCGCTGCCCATCTTGGCGTCAAGCACGTCGCTCTGGAAGAAACGTTCGAAGACCTTGTCAAGATTGGTTTCGTCTATGTGCGAGCCGCTGTTGGTGATGCTTATCTCCACCTGTGAGGCGATGTCCGGTGCAAGGTCTCCCCGGTTCTTTTCGGGTGCCGATATGTCTATGCCTATGTGTCCGCCGTCGGGGGTGTGCTTGAAGGCGTTTGACAGAAGGTTGAACACTATCTTGTCGAAGTTGCCCTGGTCTATCCACAGGTTCACCACCTCCGACGCGGGGTTGAGGCTGAGGTTTATGCTGCGCGTCACCGCCATGTTGTCGAAGGACTGCATGATGTCCCGTATGAAGTAGACTATGTCCGTTTCCCGGAAGTACAGCTGCATCTTGCCCTCGTCCACCTTTCTCATATCCATTATCTGGTTAACGAGACGCAGGATACGCAGGGAGTTGCGGTACATAAGGTTGTAGAGGTCTTTCTGGTGCGGGTCCTTCTCGGCCTCGCGCATCTGCTTGAGTGGCGACATGAGAAGCGTGAGGGGTGTTCGGATCTCGTGCGAGATGTTAGTGAACATCTTGAGCTTGAGCTCTTTTATCTCCGACGCCTCCTTCTCCATTTTGTGCACGCGGCGGCGTTTGAGCAGGTATAGGAAGAGCATAAGTATTCCGAGCAGGGCAAGTATGTA
>JAGCCD010000266.1 GCA_017651785.1 Bacteroidales bacterium | reverse complement strand
GGCCTGACTATATCGTCTATTCAGAAGGCTCCCTGCTCATATGTGAAATCACCTCACGCTTCTTTGCCCACGGCATTTTCATGTCTTGGTTCGCTCACGACTGGGCGCAGAAGTTCATGGCACGTTTCCCCGGAGAATCTTGGGCGGATGAGTTCGAGCCCATGATGCAGAAGATGCTGGACCTGGTGGGAGACCGCAGGAAGATTTACGTCCTCAAGAGTGCCGACCGTACCAGCGCCATAAAGCTTTATACCCGCTTCTATGAGGCTCACGGACTGAGCGTTAATGTCATTGAGGCCCCAGAGGTAGAGAAGCGCCGTGCCGAGTGGCAGGACGGGGCGTTCCTAGCCGGCGCCCTTAACCAGAAAGACATCATGTCGCTGAGTGACAGCACGTTGCAAGCCCTGATCGAGTGCGGATACTGCTCCGACCTGCGCAACGTCTTCCTGGTGCACGACAAGCGTTTCATGAAACTTTGGTTCGACGACTCCTTTACCCGCGGGTGCATTTCCGACGAAGATGCGGCATTCCTGCGCTCGCACGCTATTCCAACTTTCGATGCGCCTGATATGGCAGAGGAGGCTCTTGCCCGTAAAGATGCGTGGATCGTCAAGCCCTGCCGGCTTGGGAAGAGCGAGGGCGTTCACGCCGGGGTAATGACGTCCGAGCAGGACTGGCGGGAGTTGCTGCGGCATCCGGAAGGCCATATCATCCAGCCTTTTATCTCGCAGAGGACTTATCCTACGGTTTGGGAAGGAACGCCTTTCGACGACTATATCTGCGGAATGATGTTATGCATAGACGACGACTACTTCGAGAGCGGCGATATGCGTTGTTCCAGTCTGCCCGTAACCAATGTTGGAGATGACCGCAAGGCGGCCGTGATCTTCAGCGACTCCGAGGCGGTTAAACCATTCTGTGACGTACTATGACAGTTGCCGCCAACCAGCCGTACTTTTTGCCGTATCTGCCTTACTGGCAGCTGATTGACTGCGCCGACCTGTTTCTGGTGTGTGACGACTGCGCCTATATGAAAGGCTCCTGGATTCCACGGAACCGTATCCTGGTGAACGGTAAGTGGCAGTATTTCCGTATAGAGATTGTGGACCAGAGCTGCCACAGGCTCATAAAGGATACGCGCGTGGCAGATTTTGATGCAGCCAATAAGCTTCGTACACTGTGGATGGCGTATCACAGGGCTCCGTGTTTCAATGATGCATATGAGGTTCTGGAAAAGGTCATTACTTGCCCCGAGAGAGGCCTCTCCGATTTTCTGGTGAACTCTATCCGATTGATTTGCGACTATCTTGGAATTACTACGACCATAGGTTTCACTTCCGGGGTACCGGGGAACGGGCTGCTGCGCAGGGAGGAGTCTATCTATCACTTCTGCAATTATTTAGGTGCCGATACATATGTCAACGCCACTGGCGGCAGGGCCCTTTATTCTCCGTCTGAGTTCCGCGCGCACGGGATTGAACTGCGTTTCCTGGATACCCGCGCCGGGGCCTATAAGCAGTATGGAAGTGGATTCGTTCCCGGACTGTCGATAGTGGATGCAATGATGTTCGTACCGCGTGAGCAGCTGCGTGAAATGCTGGACCAAAGGGTATTGTCTTATGAATGATGTAAAAGTAACGGTTATCTGCCTCACCTACAACCACGAGGCGTGGATCCGCGACGCTCTGGAGAGCTTTGTGGACCAGGATGTCCCGTGGCCCATCGAAGTGCTGGTGCACGACGATGCCTCTACGGACCGCACGGCCGCCATTGTGCGCGAATTCGAATCCCGCTATCCCGATATGATATACGGGTTCTATGCGCCGCAAAACCGTCATTCCCAGGGGATTATCATTTCGCGCGACATACTTATGCCATATATTCGCGGGGAGTTTGTCGCCCTTTGCGAGGGTGACGACTACTGGACCGACCCGGGTAAACTCCGCCGTCAGGTAGAAGCCCTGGAGGCTAACCCAAAAGTTGATATCTGCGCCCACTCCGCACGCCGTCTGCGTCCGGATGGACAGGAATGGAACGACGCACCCCGGGCATATAACTGCCTTATCCCTGCCGAGGAAGTAATCCTTGGAGGCGGAGGATTCGTGGCAACCAGTTCGCTGCTGGTGCGCGCCTCCTGCTACAAGGAAATCCCGCCCTTCCGGGAGGAGCTGTTCAACGACTATTCCCTCCAGATCTGGGGCTCGCTCCGCGGAGGAATGGTGTACCTGAGCGACTTCCTTTCCGTCTATCGCCAGGGCCTTCCCGGCTCGTGGACCGAGCAGCATCACGGGCAGGCGCATGTGGAATATAGAGTGCTGATACGCAATATGTTGCGTGCGCTTGATACTTATACGGAGGGCAAGTATTCCAAAGCCATAGAAGAGCGCATCAAACTGTACGATTCCGACGACCTGGCATCGGGCGGGCACATCCTGTCTATGCTAAAGCCGGAGCAGCTGCCCACCACCTGGCAGCAGATACGCCGCCGCTTCCAGTGGCTCTGCTCACAATTCCGACGGGGCAGAAAGTAGACTTGCCATCCTTTGCTCGAAACACTCGATGGTGTTCTCCATAAGCATGGCTACGGTCATGGGGCCGACGCCTCCGGGGACGGGGGTTATGAAGGACGCCACTTTGCTTGCCGACTCAAAATCTACGTCTCCGCGCAGCTTGGCGCCGTCTCTGGTGATGCCCACGTCTATTACTACGGCTCCGGGCTTTATCATACTGCCGTCAATGAGGGAGGCGTGCCCGGTTGCCACTACAAGGATGTCTGCCTCGCGCGTGATGGCGGCAAGGTCGGGGGTATGCGAATGGGCGACGGTAACGGTAGCGTTGCGGTCCTGAAGGAGCTTTGCGACGGGTTCGCCCACGATGTTGCTGCGGCCCACCACTACGGCTCGCTTGCCGTCTATCCGCGTGCCGGTGCTGTCTATAAGGCGGATAATGCCCTTGGGCGTGCAGGGGAAGGTGCACGGGCGGCCGAGATGCAGATATGCCACGTTGCGGGGGTGGAAGCCGTCTACGTCTTTTGTGGGGCTGATGACGTCAAGCACCTTGTCCGGATCGATCTGCCGGGGGAGGGGGAGCTGCACCAGGATGCCGTCTATCGCAGGGTCCGAGTCCAGTTTTGATACGGTGCGAAGGAGTTCTTCCTCGCTTACGTCTTTGGGGAGTTCTATCTCCATCCCGTCTATGCCCACGAAGCTGGCGGCGTCTATCTTTGAGCGCACATACAGGTGGCTGGCGGGGTTGTCTCCAACTATCACAACGGCAAGGCACGGGACACGGCCGTAGCGGAGCCTAAGGCTCTCTACGCGCTCTCTCAGGTCTTCCTTTATGCTCTGAGCAAGTGCTTTGCCGTCTATTGTCATTGGATGAGGTCTATGGCCTTGTTCCAGGATAGGGTTCTGTAGAAGTTGTTGAGCTTGTTGTGGTCCCAGTAGGGGAGGTACATACTCAGGCCGCAGATCCTTTCCAGCTTGAGGTTGAAGAACTTTTCTGTTGCGGCGTAGTATACCACGGCGCCGTCAAGGGCCTGGTCGAGCTCCGCAATTTCCTCGTCTGTGGCTCCGGCCTGCACGTAGATGTCCTTGAGGTCGAAGTACCAGTGGGTGCTTTCGTTGTAGAAGTAGCCCTGGACGGTATCGTGGTCAAGCGCGTTGATGCTGTCTCTGTACTTGGCCGTGAGCTTCTTGCAAACCTGCGCCAGGGGCTCGAGATTGGAGCAGTCCGTGAGCGTTATGGTGGCGGACCGGTACATGCCGCTCTGTGCCTGGTAATGGTCGAAGTACTGCTTTGCTATTGTCTGCACATCGGGTTTTACAATATTGGTAAGCAGCTGTGCCATAGTGGTATAGACCATTCCGTCGCTCAGGATTTCTGCCGGGGAGAAGAGAAGCAGGCCGCATTTTTCACGCAGCTCGTAAGCCACCTCTACGCAGCCCATGAGGCAGGTGTCCATAAGGATGAAGTCCATCTTCATGGGGAGGGCGTCCGGAAGCAGGTTTACGTCTATGCCCGAGCCGGTTGTGTTCTCTATGCAGATTTCCCTGGTGGCGAGGAAGGGATGGTATCCGCCGTCTCTGCCTTCCTCGTAACCTACGGGCAGCCAGCCGGCGCCGTGGGAGGAAATCATTAGCCCGTAGTGGGGGGCGGGATAACGCTCCTGGATTTCCGAGAGCACTTTGTGCATTACCTCAGGCGTGGAGCTGATGTCTGTAACGGGATAGCGCGTGAGGGTGTCTCTGTGGGCGGTGCCGTCTTTGTCTCTCCAAGCGCGGAAGAGCACGGGCTGCACGTTGGAACTCTTTGCGCTGGGCCGTGTGTGGGAGTATACGACGAAAACGTCTCCGCTGTTAAGGGTGGGGAGCATTCCGTCGCACATCTCGTTGATGTCCTGGGTAATGGCAGCCGAAAGATTGCTGTATGCAGCCGCATACATTATGACCACCCTGTGCAGGGGCGGGGCGTTCTGCCCGTCCGGCTTGCAGGAGGCCAGCAGGAGTGCCGCCATCAGCATTATTACCATCGACTTGCGCATAAGTTCACAAATATAGAAACTTTTTTGCTAATTTTGTGTGTGGACCCTTTTTCATATCATCTTTCAGTCGAGCGTCAGCTGTCGCCAAACACCGTGGCTTCGTACGGCGCAGAGGTATCTTCCTTCCTGGGCTTTCTGGAAGGCCGGCCTGCCGCCTCCTGCTCTTCTGATGATGTAACTTCCTATCTTTCAGAGCGTTCAAAGGTGCTTGGCAAGCGCAGCCAGGCGCATGCCCTGAGTGCGCTGAGGTGCTATTTCGACTATCTTATCCTTGAGGGCGAACGCAAAGACAACCCCTGCGACAAGGTAGACGCCCCCAAGCTTGGCCGCTATCTTCCGGAAGTGCTTTCAGTGCAGGAGGTTGAGGCAATTCTTGATGCAGTCCCTCTTGATACCGCCGTGGGAGTGAGAGACCGGGCCATCCTTGAGATTCTTTACGGCTGCGGCCTGCGGGTGTCCGAGGCCTGCGGCCTGCTTGTATCGCACGTAGATTTCGATAAAGGCTTCCTCCGCGTAGTGGGTAAGGGAGACAAGGAGCGGCTCGTCCCAGTGGGGGAGCCGGCGCTTGATGCCCTGTCCGCCTGGCTGGACCTTCGCCCCGCGCCGGCCCCCGGCTGCGAGGACTTCGCCTTCCTGAACCGTTTCGGCAAACCTTTGAGCCGCGTTTCCGTCTTCAAGATGGTAAAGGAGCGGGCAATGCTTGCCGGCGTTCGCAAAGACATCTCTCCCCACACCTTCCGCCACTCCTTCGCCACTCACCTGGTAGAAAACGGCGCCGACCTGCGTGTGGTCCAGGAGATGCTGGGTCACGAAAGCGTCCTCACCACAGAAATCTACACCCATATAGACTCCCAGACCTGGCAGCGCGAAGTCCTGGACCACCATCCCCGCCGGTAACGTCCCGGATTTTGGGACATCTCCAGCAAATCAAGCTCATAATGCAGGGAGCGTCCCAGATTTTGGGACGTCTCCAACACTTGCTACGGCTCCTCAATGACGCAGCGAGCCAGGCGGGCGGCATCTTCCGGAGGGAGGATACCGGCCGAGGCCAGCGCCTGCACGGTCCACTGGTCACGCGGCATGGTAGAGCGGTAGAGGGCGATGGAGTGCGCGGCCTGCCGCGTGCGGATGTAGGGGTGCAGGCGCAGGCTGTCCTCGGACATGGACCACAGGCGGAAGGGGCGTGGCGGCGTGATGGTTAGAAGGTCGCTCTGGCCATCCAGCCGTTCCTGGTCAAAACGATAAATATCAAGCAGTTGCTCCTTGTAAGAGTAGCCTCCGAGCCGCCCCCGGTACTCAACCATCCTGGCGGCAAAGTAAGGGCCTATGCCGGGAAGGGCGTCGAACGCGGCGGAGTCTGCCCGGTTGATATCGGTCTTTGGAATGACGATGTACGGCTCCAGTCTTGCGAACACGGAATCCGCCACCACGTAGGACCTGGCAAAGTCTGACGGACGGCGGAAGCGGCCGCCTTTCTGGCGGTAGCTGTCTATGGCCTGGGCCTGCTTTTCGCTGAACCCCAGGCGCACAAGATCATCTATGCTTACGGTATTGGGATTGAACCGAAAACTTTCTACCCGCCTGTTTTGCCGCCGCACCCTCTCTGCCGCCTCACTGTGGGAAGCATTGCGCCTCACGGAAACCACCCCCACTGAACCGCCACCCTTAGCCATACCCTCAGACCCGCTG
>JAGCCD010000265.1 GCA_017651785.1 Bacteroidales bacterium | reverse complement strand
CCAGCGGATCCGTAGCGGCCTGCTCGTAGCCACTCTCTGTCTTATCCCTGTCGTCGGTCACCGCCCAGTTCCTGTCTATGAGCAGCACGTTGGCGTTACGGTGCAGGTCCAGCGGCAGCGAAGAAGTGTAGCGGTCGAAGTAATTGACTGAGGTGTAGAAAGTTACGTAGAAACCGGCGCTGTAGTTTCCCGGGTAGGCGACGGCGTAATAGCGTTTGCCTATCGTGCCCTCGGGAACCATCACTTCCACGAAATTCCTGGCCCCGTCCAAAGGCGTAACCGAGGGAACGCCGTCGTTGTAGGAGATGCTTGCAGGGCCGCTCATCGCAACGCTTTTATCCCGGCTCTCTATGCGCACCCTGGTGATGTAGTTGCCCGGAACCGTGAAACCCAAAAGTGCTCCGGTGTTCTTGAAGTGCAGGATGTCGTTGCTTTGCGAGGCTTCCGCGTTCACGCGTGCCAAAGCAATGGCGGCCTCTGAGGGAAAGCTGTTCAGCACACCGGTCTGCACCGTGGGCAGCTCGGCGGAGACAGTGCCTGAGCCGTCAAGCAGACGGGCAGATGAAGATGCCGGATAGAGGGCGTAATAATAACCGTCTGCCGACTGGGGCGAGAGTCCGGTGAACGTGGCAACGGTGCCGCCGGACTCTGTGGAAGCTACGCTGAATGTGGCCCCGGCAGAGCCCGTTCCGGAGAACAGGGAAACCTTGTCCGAACTGCTCCATACGGTACTCCCGCCGCTCCCGAGGCTTGTGCGTGTGCTTTCTTCCACACTTCCCCGGAAAGTCATCCAAACCAATTCCCCGTGCGCCTCGGAAGGCGTTTCCCTGGTGCAGGCGCACATTGCGCACACCAGTATCAACAAGTCAGAAACCTTCATAGACAAGCTCATCATCGTAGTTTTCACCCGTTGGACTGGTCTGGAGGAACTGCTCCGACAGAGGCTGAAGGCGCAGCATTTCCGCAAAGGGAGGGGAATATGGCATCAGAACGTGCTCCTGCATATCATATCGAAATGATTATGAATTATCTCCGGCTTGCGGGCAAGTATCATCTCCGCCGCCAGGCGTCCCATCTGCCTGAAGTCGGTAGATACTGTGGTGAGGCCTCCAAGCACGAGCTCGTTCATGTCGGACTCGTTGTAAGAAATAATGCGCACGTCTGTTCCTACGGTCAGTCCGGCTTCGCTTATCCTGTGGGCCAGGGCAACCAGGCCGGTGTCCAGCTGGGAGTTGAGCATCAGGAAAGTATCGCCGGGCTTGATGTCGGAAGGGGCCTCGGTGAGAAACTCTACCGGCAGCCTCCTCTCGGACACAAAGCGCTCAACGCCTTTGCGGATGCTGTTTCCGTAGAGCGAAGAAGGGAGCGTTATGACACGGAGCCTGAGGGTGCCGTCCGACTTTGCGAAACCCTTGGTGAGTCCGTGATAAATGTCATTCTCAAAGTCCTGATACACCGCTCCGCAGTGGCCGGTGTATCCAGGCTGAAGGTGGTCAAGCATTATGAGCTTGCGGTTGGGGATGCGGGAAATCTGCCGGAGCGCCCTATCCTGGGTAACTTTGTCAAGAGGGAAGTGGGGCATGACCACATAATAGTCGTAGTGGTCCAGATTGTTGTCCAGATAGTACTCCAGCAGGTCTACGCTTTGGTTATGGTTCAGGATGACCGTTTGCGCCGAGTTCCCGAGCGTCTCGCTGAAGGCGTTGAACAGCAGCTGCTTGTATACCGACAGCTTGTCGAAGATGACCAGCACCTGGGGCGTTCCGGAGGTGCTGAGGTCGGCGGCATAGAAGCCTTTCCCGTGGCGGGGGACAAGCAGCCCCTTCTCCGTGAGTATACCGTATGCTTTCTTGACGGTCTCCCTTGAGATGTCGAGCTTGCTCGAGAGATCGTTCATGCTGGGGAGCATTTCCCCGGCCTTGAGGCTGCCGCCGCGTATGGCAAGCTCAACTTCGCTTACCAGAGTCTTGTAGATGGGCTCGTTGCCCGCTTTGTTGACAATGAAAGTCATTTGCTTGGAAATCTTTGTTTTCCCGACCTTGCCAGATCGGATTCGGTGTCCATGTCAAAAGTGTTGTAACCCCTGCTCCGGAATACGTCCAGCAGGCTCCTGGCCCGCTTGCGGAAACCGAAGTACTCCTTCTCTTCCGCCGGAGTCCAGGCCGTCTCTGCAAGGGCAAACAGACGGGGGTAAAGCATATACTCCGCGTGTGACGGAGTGGGGATATATTCGCACCAGAGGTTTGCCTGTACTCCGAGGATGCGGCCAGCGGCCATATCGTCAGTAACCGGCTCATATCCGTATGCGAAACGCAGGGAGACGAGTTCTCCGCACGCGGCGGGCTCCTTGCGTATAAGGTCTTGATAATAATTGAAATAGCAGTGGGTGCTGGGCGACATTACCACGTCGTGCCCTGCCTGAGAGGCCTTGATGCCGCCGCTTATGCCTCTCCAGCTCTGTATCACGGCGTCCTTTGGCACTCCGGTCTCCAGGATCTCGTCCCAACCTATAACCCGGCGTCCGCGGCTGCGGACGAACGCTTCTATGCGCCTGACCAGATAACCCTGGAGCTGCTTTACATCTGTGTAGCCCTCTTGCTCCATGCGCTTCTGGCAGTTGATGCATTCGCGCCAGGTCTTCATTGTGGCTTCGTCGCCTCCAATATGGATAAACTTACTTGGGAAGATATCCATGACTTCGTCCAGAACGGCCTCCAGAAGCGTGAAGGTGGCCTCGGAGCCGGGGCACAGGTCCCATGCGCCCCTGTGCACTTTCCCGTTGGGATGCACACACAGGACGCCTGGATAGGCATAGCCGACCTCCATGCTGTGGCCGGGCATTTCTATCTCCGGTATAACGGTGATGTAACGCTCTGATGCATAGGCTACTATGTCCTTGAGTTCCGCCTTTGAATAGAAGCCTCCCGCAGCTCCGGGCTCGCCCGGGGCTGCGAATTTGTAACCGCCTCTCTCCCAGGCAAAGTAGTCCCATCCGTGGCGCCAGGCCGTCATCCCGGTCAGGTTAGGATAGGCCTCGGACTCAATGCGCCATCCGGCGGAATCGTCAAGATGAAGGTGCAGGACGTTGAGTTTGAGGAGAGCCATGGCATCTATTTGCTTCTTGATGAACTCCACGCCCTTGAAGCTGCGCGACTCGTCAAGCATGAGGCCGCGGTGCCGGAACCTTGGATAGTCGAATATGACGCAGCAGGGGAGCTCTCCGCTGCAGGCCTTCAGCTGCTCAAGCGTAGTGCGGGCTCGGAAGACTCCCTCTTTTGTGAGTGCTTCTATCTTGATTCCGCGCCCATCTATGGTGAGCCTGTAGGCCTCTTTTTTCTGGAAATCCTCCAGTTTCGCGGCAGCCCGTTTGAATGCGGACCCGTAGTTCTGTACCGTCACTTTCTCCTCTGCGCACACTCCCTGGCCCACCGTGTAATCTACGGGGGCGGGGATGATGTTCAGCATTGCCGACAGGAGTGCGGTGAATATCATTGCTTTTCGAATACAAGTACTGCCAGGCCGTTCTGCCCAAGGGAAATGCTGCTGCCTGTTACTGCAGCGTCTCCAATGACACGGCTGTCTTTAAATGAATAACCCGGGACGTCGATTCCGGCCTTCTTTCTGCCTTCGCCTGTATAGGTTGCTACAACGGCCATACTGTCCCCCTGAGTGTAGCTTCTTGCTACGACATCGGGGTTGCTGCAGGTAAAGCCGTCGGTTGCCGTGTACCGGCCTTTGAGCAGCAGGTCCGGGAACTCATGCCTGATGGCGTTGACCTTTGCCAGATGTTCCTGATACACAGGGGTTTCGTCTATGAGGCCACGGCAGCGGAAGACT
>JAGCCD010000264.1 GCA_017651785.1 Bacteroidales bacterium | reverse complement strand
GGCGTCGAGCTCTGCCAGGACCCATTCGAACGTCCCGGCAATCTCGAGTGCGTCTATGACCCCAAGACGGAAGACGGCGAGACCGTAGTACGCCTCTACAAGGGCGAGGGCCTATGGGTATTCGATATGTCGCCGGACAAAGACCTCCCGTGCTACTCCCATCTCGTGGCCACGGAAGACTTTTCCTGCGGCACCCTGTATCTGGACAACAGGCGAGTGTCCGACGCCATCTTCGGCATCAACAATTCCCTTATGCTGCTGTTCGCATTCCGCTCCGCCCCCCTGGGCACGCTGGAACTGCACGCGTCTATGGTGAGCAACAGCGGCAAGGCGTTCCTCTTCCTGGCCCGCAGCGGCACGGGAAAGAGCACTCACAGCCAGCTCTGGCTGGATTACATCCCCGGCTCGGAGCTTATGAACGACGACAACCCCATAGTGCGCGTCCTGCCGGACGGCACCGTAATGGCATACGGCTCCCCTTGGAGCGGCAAAACCCCCTGCTACCGCAACGTACAGGCACCGGTGGGCGCTTTTGTACGTATCCGCCGCAGCCCGCAAAACCTCATTACCAGGCTCAGCCTGCTGGAGTCGTACGCGCTGCTGTATTCGTCGTGCTCCGGCTTCAAAGCCCATCGGGACATTGCCGACGGCCTTCACGCCACGCTGGAAAAAGCCGTCACCACCACGCCCTGCTACGTCCTTGACTGCCGTCCGGACGAGGAAGCGGCAAAAGTCTGCTCCGCAGAGGTACTTGGATGAACACGGTCAAGAGAGTCATACCCAACGCCCTTATGCTGGGAGAGGTGACCCGGATGCTCCTTGAGGGACATTCGGTGGTCATCAGCACCAAAGGTGCCAGCATGTCGCCCTTCATCCGCGGAGAGCGGGACAGCGTAGAGCTGCTCCTTGAGCCCCGGGTGCAGGTGGGAGATATAGTGCTGGCGCAAATCGCTCCCGGGCATTATGTGCTGCATCGCGTTCATAGGCTTGACGGACAAAGAGTTACGCTCAAAGGAGACGGCAACCTTGACGCAACGGAAAGCTGCACCCTGGCCGACATTTGCGGCACGGCTGTTGCAATCCTTCGCCGCGGCACGCGCCGCCTTGACTGCAGGGCGCCCCGCTGGCAGAGGCGTTTCCGCCGCTGGGTGAGGGCTCCAAGGACGGCAAGACGCATAGTTTTAGGTATATACAGAAGAATCAAGATATTATGAAGACAGTTCCCGGTTTCACCCTGAGGCCTCTGGGCAAGGAGTTCATCATTACCGCAGAGAGCATCAAGCAGATCAACTTCAACCGCATGATCTCCCTGAACGAGTCTGCGGCATACCTCTGGAAAGAGGTGGACGGCAAGGACTTCACTCCCGCAGACCTTGCCAACCTGCTTTGCGACAGGTACGAGATAGACTACGCGACGGCCCTTCGCGACTCCGAGGCCATTGCGGCCAAGTGGAAGGAGGCAGGCATAGCGGTAGACTGATGAGACCTTTCCGCGAGTGTCTGCGCGGCCTTGTGCGGATGGTCCGTCCGCACCGGTTCCGCATCCTGGTGAGCGTGCTCATCGGGGTGGCGGCCGTGGCTGCGTCGCTCTCGTTCGTATGGCTGTCCAAGAAGGTCGTGGACCTGGCCACCGGAGCCGCCTCTGGAGAGATGAATACGTTTGTGGCGTTCCTCCTGGGCATCATGCTGTTCCAGGTGGTGCTGCGCGTGGCCGCCCGATACTGGGAGGGCCTCATAGTGGTCAGGGCCCAGAACGCCATGCGTGCCGACATGTTCCGCAAGGTCATGTTCAGCACCTGGACGGGCAAAGACCGCAGGCACAGCGGAGACACCGTAAGCCGCCTGGAAGAAGACATCCGCGTGGTGGTAGACTTCATCTGCGTCACGCTGCCAGACCTTCTTATCACAATTATCCAGTTGCTGGCGGCATCGGCATACCTGTTCGTGCTTTCGCCCGGACTTGCCTGGATCCTGCTAATCATAATGCCGGTCGCGGTTCTGTTCAGCCGTCTGTTCTTCAGGAAGTTACGCGCCCTGTCCGGAGAAATCCGCGCCGCCGACGCCCGAGTTCAGGGGCACATCCAGGAGAACACCCAGAGGCGCGTTCTCATCCGTATGCTCGGCGCTACAGCCGGCGTGTTGGAGCGCCTTGGCGGAATGCAGAAGGTGGTGTACGACAAAACCATCACCCGGCTCAACTACAACGCCATTTCCCGCGGCTTCATGCAGCTGGGATTCGCAGCCGGTTACGCCCTTGTGTTCCTCTGGGGCGTATTCGGCATCAAAGACGGCACTCTGGGATACGGTACAATGGTGGCATTCCTCCAGCTGGTGGGGCAGGTCCAGAGGCCCGTGGCCGGAATCGCCCTGCAGGTGCCCGCTTTCATCAGGGCCCTTTCGTCAGAAGACCGTCTGCTGGACATAGAGACCGAACGCCAGGAAGAAGATGCAGAGGACGTTATCCTGAAGGGCGCTCCCGGGGTACGCGTATCGGGCCTCACCTTCACATACGAGGGCTCAAAAGAGCCTGTGGTCCAGAATCTTGACCACGACTTCAAGCCCGGCACCATGACGGCCATAGTAGGCTCTACCGGAGCGGGCAAATCAACGCTCGTCAGGGTGATAATGGCTCTCCTGGAGCCCGACAGCGGCAAAATCGAACTGTACGACGGCTCATCCTGCGTCCCTTCGTCCGTAAGCACCCGCTGCAACTTTATGTACGTACCCCAGGGGAACAGCCTGCTGAGCGGTTCCATCCGCGAGAATCTGCTTCTGGCCAAGCCGGACGCCACAGAGGAAGAGCTGAGGGACGCCCTCCATCTTGCCGCCGCAGACTTTGTATATGAGCTGGACAACGGTCTAGACACCGTTTGCGCGGAAATAGGCGCCGGCCTCTCCGAGGGCCAGGCGCAGCGCATCGCCATCGCCCGCGCCCTCCTGCGTCCCGGAGGCATCCTCGTCCTGGACGAGGCCACCTCGGCCCTGGACGCAGACACAGAGTTCGAGCTCCTGGAACGCCTGGGAGCCCGCTTCCGCGGCACAAAGACAATCCTATGCATAACGCACCGTCCTGCTGCCACCTCCTATGCAGATAGCGTATTAGCCTTGTAGTGCCGTTTTCTGTAAGTGATTGACAGTCAGCGAAAACTGAAATCAGGCCGTGTGAAAAAACACGGCCTGATTTTGTATGTTGCTGATAATTAATTGGTTGCTAAAAACGGCTTAAAAGCAGAGGGCGGAGTAAACCTGGGTGGCGGCCACTATGGCGGCGGTTTCTGTACGCAGGCGGCTGGGACCGAGGGTTACTGCACGCCAGCCGAGGCTGCGTGCCAGCTCCGCCTCCGCCGGCGAAAAATCGCCCTCCGGCCCTATCAGAATGTAGATATCCTTCGTTCCCGGCCGTGACCGGGCATCTCCCAGCACCTGAGCCACCGAGACCTTCTCCTGATCCTCAAAACAGTAGCAGATCATCTTTACCGCATCCTCCGGCACGGACTCTATGAACTCCTTTACGCTCAGGGGTTCACACACCGGCGGGATGGCTCCTTTGAGCGACTGCTTAACGGCGGAAAGCACTATCCGCTTGAGCCTGTCCGTCTTGAGGACGCGGCGCTCCGACCTGTCGCCTATAACGGGCACTATGGAATCTACCCCTATCTCCGTGACCTTTTCTGCGAACCACTCGTAGCGGTCTGTGTTCTTGGTGGGACAGACTGCCATTGTGAGCCTGTATGGATGTGAGCCGAAGCCGGGTACGGTGTCTATGATGCTTGCGGTGCATTCGCGTGCGTCTGCCACCTCGAGGGTGCAGCGGTACAGGGTGCCAAGGCCGTCTATGACGTTGATCTCATCTCCTGCCCTGTGCCTAAGCACACGGGCGCAGTGCTGGGCCTCATCGCCCGAAAGGGTGAGGACGGGGCCGCTTATGCTGTCGCTGAAGAAAATTTCCATACTGCCTGCAAAGATGGCAATTTTTCTGTATATTTGTTGAGGTAATCTTTTGCGTTATGAGAATCAGGAACATCCTTTTTGCGGCCTTTGCCTCGGCAATCGTAGCCTGCGACCCCACAGTCCCGGTATCCAGTGTCTCCATCGTCCCTTCAGAAGTCACCATCGAGGTGGGAGAGGAGCGTAGCCTTACTGCCATCATTTCTCCGGGCAACGCCACCAACCAGACCGTCATCTGGGAGACGTCCAACCTGAACGTCGCATCGGTGAACGGCAATACCGTAAAGGGTGTGGCTCCCGGTTCCGCCGTCGTTACCGCCACCTCTCCGGACGGCGGCAAAACAGGCTCCTGCAGCGTTACGGTCGTATCCAAGAGCGGTCCTGACAAGCCCGATAACCCCGACAATCCGGATAACCCCGACAATCCGGACAATCCTGACAATCCAGACAATCCCGACAATCCAGACAACCCTGACAATCCAGATAACCCTGATAATCCGGATAATCCCGACAATCCAGACAACCCCGATAACCCTGACAATCCCGATGTTCCTGCCACTTCCGTAGAAGTTACTCCCAGCTCAATCAACCTCACTGTAGGAGATACTTACACCCTCTCCGCAACGGTGCTTCCTTCCAACGCAACAGACAAAACCGTAACCTGGAAGAGCCTCAATACCTCCGTGGCAACGGTAGACGGCAAGGGTAAGGTCACCGCCGTCGCCGCCGGTTCCGCCACGGTGCGTGCAGAGTCGCCAAATGGCGTATACGGCTCTTGCGAGGTAGAGGTTACCAAGGCATACGTGCCCGTTACCGGCCTCACCCTCAGCATGCACGACGTCGCGCTTAACAAGGGAGAAACCTACACCCTTGATGTGACCGTCAGTCCTTCAGACGCCACAACCCCCACCCTCACCTGGAGCAGCTCAAGCTCTTGTGTAACAGTGAATAACGGTGTGCTTACCGCAGTCTCCGGCGGAGAGGCCGACATAACCGTATCCGCAGAGGGCGGCAAGGTGAGCGACGTGTGCCACGTAACCGTAGTGGTCCCTGTAACAAGCGTTTCGCTGGAATACGACTACACCATCATCTACACCAACGAAACAGCAACCCTCAAGGCCACCGTAATGCCCGACGATGCCACAGACAAGAGCGTCACCTGGTCTGCAGATCCCAACATCGTGAGCCTTCAGGCCAACGGCCTCACCTGCAAGGTCGTCCCCACCGCCCCCGGCACCACAAAGGTAACGGTGCGCACTGTAAGCGGCGGAAAGACGGCTTCCTGCACCATAGAAATCGAGAAGGAGTACGTGTCTGTCACCTCAGTAACCCTGTATCCTTCTGCTCTCAACCTCAAGACCGGAGAAACCGCCACCCTTACCGCAACAATCCTTCCCAGCAACGCCACATCCACGTATCTGTCCTGGGAGAGCCTCAATACCTCGGTCGCTACGGTAGACCAGAACGGCGTGGTCAAGGCCGTGGCACCGGGAACGGCTACCATACGCGCATCTTCGCCGGACGGTGTTTACGGCCACTGCACGGTCACCGTCACCGCCAAATCAATAAGCGTATCGCTCAGCAACTCCACCCTTTCCGTGATTGGCGGCACGTCCAAGACGCTCACCGCCACCATCTCCCCGTCAGACGCGACAGACAAGAAGCTTATCTGGAAAACCACCAATCCCGACATTATAAAGCTGGATGAGGTTGCCACAACCGTAACTACCAATGGCTCACCGGCTTCCGTATCCGTTTTCGGCAGCAGGGTAGGAGAGGCCGACGTTACTGTGGCCGCCGCCTCTGACCCGGGAACCATCCTTGCCAAGTGCCACGTCACAGTGCCGTCAACATACATTCAGACCCTCTACTTCAAGGATGTTCAGGGCAAGACCGTGAACCTAAAGGTAGGGCAGACATACAGGCTCAAAGTGATCTATGGCCCGGAAGAGGCAGATCCGGTGCATCTTTCCTGGTCTTACAGCAGTTCTTACCTTTCCATTTCGGACTACAACGGCCTGGACGAGGCAACATTCAAGGCAATCAAGTCCAATGCTTCAGACGGTAAGACCGTAAAGGTTGAGGTAACTGATAAGGACGGGCATTGCACGGAAAAAGCAGTGGTCTACTTCAAAATCTCCAACTGATGCGCCTTTACACCCTTACCTCAGACTTGCATGGGGAGCTTGCCCGCAACGCTCATAACGAGCCTTTTATCAAAGACATAGAAGCTGCTCTCGGCGAGCCGTTCGAGTGCCTTGAGGGGGACTTCTCCTCCTTCGGCATCCCCGGAGACATCATATACGTGCGCACAGGCGGCACAGAGGGTAACTTCCGGAGGGTATACGCCGGCCACGTGGGCATGCCAGTCCGTATGCTCACCAGCGGCAAGAGCAACTCGCTTGCGGCATCTATGGAAATTATGAGCTGGCTGCGGGACCGCGGCATTCCCGGAGAGATTATCCACGGAGATGCCAAAGACATCGCCAGACAGCTCAGGGAGGGAATAGGCGTCTGTGCAGGCCCAAGCTTCCGCAAACCTTTCAGCGCACCCGGCGCACTCAAGGGCAAGCGCTACGGAGTGGTGGGCCGCCCGTCAGACTGGCTAATCAGCTCGGATGTGGATTATGCCGCGGCACACGCCCTTCTTGGCGCGGAACTCGTTGATATTCCCATAGATGAGCTTGTGCAGGCGGTTAAGCTCAGCGGTGCGCTCAAAGACATTCCGTCCCTCAAGCCGCTCAACGCCCCCAAATTCGGCAAGCCTTTCGGTGATGGGGATTTTGAAGGCGCCCTGCGGATATACAGCGCCCTCAAATCCATAGCGGTCCGCTACTCGCTGGACGGCCTCACGCTCCGTTGCTTCGACCTGCTCGCGGCCCTTGGCAACACCGGTTGCCTGGCTTTGTCCCTGCTCAATTCGGAGGGAATTATCGCTGCGTGTGAGGGAGATGTGCCCGCAATGCTCTCTATGGCTCTTGTGC
>JAGCCD010000263.1 GCA_017651785.1 Bacteroidales bacterium | reverse complement strand
ATAGAACTGTTCGACAATCACGGCCGCATTTCCGCATCGCTCACCCACCCCGTCAACCCTGCAGACATACTCATCCGGCCGGCGCAGAGCCTTCCTGAAGTGCGGGACATCCGGATAGGAGGTCCCGTAGAAGACTGCATAGACATAGCTATAGTTGCCGAGGGCTACACGGCGGCGGAAATGGAGACTTTTTACTCCCACGCCGCAGCGGCCGCTGACGCCATTCTTTCGTACGATCCTTTCAAGAGCCTGAACGCTCGCTTCAACTTCCGCGCAGTGGGTCTCGTTTCCCCGGTGAGCGGCGTAAGCGTCCCCCGCGAGGGCCTGTGGCTGGACACTCCCCTGCACTCCCACTTCGACACGTTTTACTCGGACAGGTATCTCACTACGCTGAGGATAAAAGACCTTCACGACGCCCTTGCCGGGCTGCCTTATGAGCACATCATAATACTCGCAAACACAACCACTTACGGAGGTGGAGGCATATTCAATTCGTACCTGCTCACGTCGGCCTGCCACCCCACTTTCAAAGAGGTTGTGGTGCACGAATTCGGCCACAGTTTCGCAGGCCTGGCCGACGAATATTTCTACGACGACCAGTACACGGATTACTATTATCCCGACACCGAACCCTGGGAGCCCAACATCACCACAAAAGCCGATTTCTCCTCAAAATGGGAAGACATGATGAGCCGGTGTGACGTGGGACTGTATGAAGGCGGCGGATACATGTCAAAGGGCGTATGGCGTGCCAGCAGGGACTGCCGTATGCGCACCAACCAGGCACGCAAGTTCTGCCCCGTCTGCAAGCGGGCTATTGAGCGGATGATAAGGTTTTACACCGACTAGAAAACCACTGCAATACTTGCCGTAGGCGCGCCGCTCAGAGGGTCTGCGCCCGGCATAAGCGCAATGCTTACGGGGCGTTTGGACAAACCGTCCCACGAGAACTCAGGCAGTCCCAGCAAGTCCTTTACGGGCTTCAGAAGCCATAATCCGGCGTGGGCGGACAGAATGCCCAGACCGGCGCCGGCAAGGACGTCGGACAGCCAGTGCCTGCCGGCGGCAAGGCGGCTTGCTGCAACGGCGGTAGAAAAGACATAACCTCCTGCTCCCCAACCGTTTCCGTAGTCCAGACGCATCAGCTCCGCACCCGTAAAGGCCATAAGCGTATGGCCGGAGGGGAACGATTTCCAACCGCCGTCCGGCCTTTGAACTTTGAAGGAATATTTGATGATATAGCCCACGCCTATGCTGATGGAATGGGCTATTGCCGATTCAATTACCCTGTCTGCGAAAGGTCTCTTTGATTCCACTCCCGCAAGACCAAGCCCCAGGTGCAGGGCGGAGGGGACGTACTGACCGATATCCCCCGCTACTGCAATGGGATTGACAGCGCTTTCCGGCAAGCCAGTAAACCAGTCATGTACAGGGATTTCAACCGGCTCGTGCGCGCCGAAGTGAAGGGCCAGGGCTGCGCTGCCGAGCACCGCCGGAGCGATTAGCTGCGAGGCCCTGAACACAGCCGAGGTGTCTGCGGCGAACTGCGCCCTTGCCGGAAGGCAAAGGCAGCAGAAAGCCAGTACCGCTGCTGCGAGGCGGCGCATCTTACGCAATCTGGGGACGGCCCGGACGCTCGCGGCGCTCGGCTCCTTCCAGGTGCCTCTCTTCCATCTTCTCCTCCTGCAGACGGGCGTATTCCAGCCTCGTGTTCCAAATGTCTATGCTCGTGAAGATGGCGGAGCGCATGGACTGGGGGTCTGCAAGGTCGCGGCCGGAAAGCTCGTATGCCGTGCCGTGGTCCGGAGAAGTGCGGACTACGGGGAGTCCGGCCGTGAAATTCACTCCGTCCTCGAAAGAAAGCGCCTTGAACGGGGCCAGGCCCTGGTCGTGATACATGGCGAGCGTAGCGTCGAAGCGCTCGTAATGGCCAAGGCCGAAGTAGCCGTCCGCAGAGAAGGGACCGAAGGCCTGGATACCCTCTGCCGTGGCCTCTGCAAGGGCGGGCATGATGATGTCCTGCTCTTCAGTTCCCAGCAGGCCGCCGTCTCCGCTGTGGGGATTGAGGCTGAGCACGCCGATGCGGGGATTGTCTATGCAGAAATCCTCTTTGAGGGAGGCGTTGAGAAGACGCAGTTTGCCAAGGATCTTCTCCTTGGTGATGGAGCCGGGAACGTCCTTGAGGGGAATATGGCCGGTAACCACGCCCAGGCGCAGCCTGTGGCTGGTCATAATCATAGCCACGTCGCTCACGCCGAACGAATTCTGGAGGTACTCGGTGTGACCGGGGAATCCGAAGCCCTGGCCGGACATTGCCTTCTTGTTGATGGGACCGGTTACTATGGTGTCTATGACTCCCTCCCTTACGTCCGACACCGCCCTGGCAAGGCAGGTCATGGCATCCCGGGCAGACTCTGCGCTGGCCTGGCCGGGCTCGGCGAACACGTTGTCGGGCAGGCAGTTGAGGATGTTGATCTTCTTGGGCTTGGCCTCGCTGGCGTCGTTTATCACGTTGGTTTCTATCTGCTCCACCTCATGGATGGTCTTGCGGTAAAAACCGAACAGCTTGGAAGAGCCATACACTATGGGAGTGAAGAACTCAAGGACACGCGGGTCCGAGAGCGCCTTTATGATGACTTCGTAGCCTATTCCGTTGGAATCACCCTGGGTGATGCCTACAATGGGTTTTCTTTTTTGCATATGTCAGTTTGTTGGGAAAAGTTCTTCTTCTTTTGCATCGTATCCTTCGTCCGGAGGAAGGCCGGGAAGCGAATACGCCTGAACGGCGAGCCTGTCGCAGCGCTCGTTTTCCGGATGGCCGGCGTGGCCTTTGATCCAGTGAAAAGATATGTTAAACCGCTGGGACACAGTATCGTACCTGGCCCACAGGTCGTGGTTTTTCTTGCGTTTCCAACCTTGGGTGAGAGTGTTAACTACATACTGGGAATCGCTCCACACCTCTACGGTTGCGCCCCTCCAACGTATGGCTTCCAGGCCCTTTATCACGGCGAGAAGTTCCATACGGTTGTTGGTGGTGAGGGAGAAACCGCCGCTGAGTTCTTTGCGCAAATTCCCGCATACCAGCACAACTCCCCAGCCGCCGGGGCCGGGGTTTCCGCTCGAGGCGCCATCCGTATAAAGGTGTATGGTGGGGCGGATTCTCATAGGCATTTCTGCACCTGGCTGTATTCGTAGCCCCTGGAAAGGGCGTATTTTATGAGTTTGAGGCGGGCCTGGGGGTCTCCTTCAAGCGTCTTTGCCTTGGCCGCCATAAGCTTCTGCAGGCGCACGTCCGCCACAGATTCATCTATCTCCTGCAACGCTGCGTCCGCAATTTCCCGGCTTATGCCTTTACAGGCAAGCGCGTGGCGTATCTTGATGGGGCCCCAGCCGTCCAGCTGGGCTTTGTCCCGGGCGAAGGCGGAGGAGTAGCGGAGGTCGTCCACATAGCCGTCGGCAACAAGGCTTTCAAGCACCTCTGCTGCAGCATCTGCATCTCCGTCAAGGGCCTTGATTGCCTTTGACAGGATGTCGCCGCTGCAGAACTCCCTTCTGGAGCACTGCGCCTGGAGGCGTGAGAGCACCTTTGACTTCAGTTCGTCCATACGTCAGAAATCAAAGCCCAAAGATATGTACAGGCCGGCGTCGCGCAGGAAGTAGCCGCTGCGGTTAGACCATGTTCCCAACAGCCTCAACGGGCCCATCCCGGTGACGTAAGCCACCTCGAACCCGGCGCCCCAGAGCGTAGGCTGGATGGTCTGGATAAATGCCTGTGGAGACTCCGCATCTTTGAAGAATCCGCCGGTAGCGGTAAGATACAGATGACTTACCGTCCTGAGCCTGAGCCCAAGATTCGCCACCAGGGTATATGGTTCCGTGCGGTATACGTTTCCGAAGCCGATGAATGGCATCTGGCCGTCTATGTAGCGGCCTGCAATCATTCCGCCCACATAGTTCTGATGCGCCAGCGAGAAAGACTTGTCGTTGGTTTCTGCCGCTTCACTGTAGGAGCAGCTGCCGTAAAGGGCGCGGGCGTGGATATCGGGAACCAGGGCGAGCCTGCTTCCGAGGCGCATCACAGCATTGAAGTTGACGTAGCCTGTATGAAGCGGCTTGAAGTCATCCACTCCCGTCTTCATGAAGTCGTAGTCGTAGCCGAAGGTGAGCTTGACACCCTTGGACGGGTAGAACGACCTGTCCTGCGTATAAAGGGTTCCCGTACCGAACAGGCCCACGTAAGCTCCTTTTGTAAGATACGGGTTAACCAGGTTCATGTCGTAGCCGTACTCGTTTGTGAGCGCGAGACGATAGAAACGGTACTGCGCGCCCAGGGCGAAGTCTACGTTGGTCCACCTGAGGTTGGAAAGGTATAACCTCTCCCGCTGGCCCCACCAGCGGCAGTCCGATCCGGCAAGGCTTAGGCCGGGATATATGAGGGAGGATATGTTCTCTACACGGGCGTCCAGATTTATGGTGGGGAGCCAGCTCACGTCCAGGGCGGCGCGCAGGCCGAGCCTCTGGTTACGGCTCACCTTTGCGTCTATGTCGAACTTGAAACCGTTGAGCTTGTGCGCGTTAAAGCCGACGTTGAACAGGAAGGAGGCCCATTCCTCGGTGTCGAAACGCACGCTGGCGCCGAACTGGTGACGGGGACCGTTCTCGCAATTGAACACCAGCCTGTAAGGTTCCTCATCTCCAAGGATGCTGTATGTAACGGAGGAGAAGCAGCCGGTGGCCTCGATGATGGACATCATCTTCTGCATCCGGGCGGCGTCTACATAGGATCCGGCCTTGAATCGTATCTTGCGCTGCAGCACGCGGGACTCGCCGTTGGTGACGCCCTTGAACTCAACTCCGTACACCCTTACCGGCGTATGGTTGATGTCTGTTGCCCTGGGGGCCTGGTATGTGGTGACGGCGTCTCCCACGTATTCCTTGATCTCCAGCAGTTCCTCAGTATGCTCGCGTGCCGCGACATATCCCCTGTGGATCATGGTGTCTATGGCGACCGGATTGAAACTCAGCATGTTGTATCCGTCGAGCTTGGGCTTGATGAACACGTCTGCGTCCCCTTTGTTGCGGTTCAGGGTGGGGCGGCCGAGCATGGCGACGAACTGCATCATTATGTCTCCTAGGTGATTGACCTGGGAGTAGCTGGGATCTATGTCAGAGAGGTCTACGCCTATTATTATGTCGCAGCCCATGGCTTTGGCCAGGTCTACCGGGAAGTTGTTGCGCACTCCGCCGTCTACCAGGATCATACCCTGTGTACGCACAGGTTTGAAGAGTCCCGGGATGCTCATCGTAGAGCGCATGGCCTCCTTGAGAGAGCCCTCGGACCAGTTCTTTGCCTTGAGGCTCACCATGTCCGCAGCCACGCAGAAGAACGGGATTGGAAGGTCCGTGAAGGACATGTTGTCCTCGTAGCCGACGCTCAGGCTGGAGAACAGGTTGTTCACGTTGAAGCCGTATGCATAGCCCGAGGGGAGCGAGGACATGAGATTGTTGCGGCCTACACCCATACGGGCGCCGTTGTCGAAGAAACGGAGCTGCTCGTCCACCCTGGACTGGAAGTCTCTTCTGGAGTACATGAACGGGACGGACAGCATATAAGTCTCCTTGTACATCTTGCGGGCGTAGGAGTAATACTTGGGATCTATGCGGTCCGTAAGCATGACACCCCAGTTCTGGACGCGCAGCAGCGAATCCATGTAGTGGGAATCGTAGCCCAGGGATGCGATGCCGCCCACAAGTCCGCCCATACTTGTGCCGCAGATCATGTCTACCGGGATTTTGAGCTCCTCAAGGTAGCGGATGACGCCCACGTGGGCCGAACCCTTGGCTCCGCCGCCGCTGAGCACCAGACCTATGGTAGGACGGTGCTGGGCCACGTGGATGGAGTCCATCTTGGCACGCATACGTGCGATGACCGCAGCGTCCATCTGCGGATCGACGCTGTCTATGGACAGGCCGTTGTCGTACTCCTGCGCCGAGGCGGGCAGGGTGAATACGAAGGCCGCTATTGCTGCGAGTGCTGCCCTGCAAGCATTCCGCAGGCCGCGAGGATATCCTCGCCTCT
>JAGCCD010000262.1 GCA_017651785.1 Bacteroidales bacterium | reverse complement strand
TTGCTTACGATGGCCTCCTCTGCAAACGCCAAGTACGTAGACTTCAGGAGCGCCACCCAGTACATGGACTTCGTGAACATCATGACCTACGACATGGGCAAACCGCCGTACCACAACGCCGGCCTGTACAAGTCGTCCATGACCAAGCGCAGCTGCGAAGAGTCCGTTGCCCTGCATCTCCAGGCAGGCGTTCCCCGGGAAAAAATCGTACTCGGCATCCCCTTCTACGGCCATGGCAACGGCAACGAATTCACCTCTGAAACTGTAGATTACAACGAAATAAAGTTCGACGGCTTCATCAAGCGCTGGGACGAGCAGGCCAAGGTCCCTTACCTCACCAACTCGGCGGGCACTATGGTCCTGAGTTACGACGACCCCATCTCCGTGGGCCTCAAGGCGGAATATGTAAGAGACAACAGCCTTCGCGGCGCGATGTACTGGAATATCGAGGCCGACGACAAGGACTGGTCGCTTTCCCGTGCCATTTCTTCCGTGCTCCTGAATGATTCCCCGGATGACTCTGAAGCCTCCTTCGCCGTCACCAATCCCTACATGCAGAAGTTCATAGACGAGGTAACCTATCCGGACAGGGACTACTCCTACACCAAGATAACGGACTATCCCGGCGGAGGTCCCGGAGAGGCCGACATTCCCCCGGCAGTGCACCTGGAATGGACTTCCGACGCATCGGCCGGCCCCCTGCAGATGCGCGTTTGGGAAGACCGTTGGAGCAGGGAATACTCCCTTGCCGCAGGCACCTCGGAGCTTGACGTCGTGAACTTGGTCCCGGGCGTAAAGTACAACTATATGGCCCTTGGCACCAACGACAGCAGGATAGTGGCGCAGGGCAGCTTCCGCACCACCGGTTCCGTGCATCAGGTGTATTTCGAGCCCAGCGTGCGCAACTGCCGCGACCTTGGCGGATGGAAGACCATAGACGGCAAGACCGTTGCGTACAGAAAAGTATACCGAGGCGGAAGGGTCGACGGCAAATACTGCAACAACGCCGGCAAGGAAGAAATCCGCGCCTGCGGCATTAAGGCCGAACTGGATCTCAGGGAAGCCGAGGACGTACCGTCCAAGTCCCCCATAGGCAACGACTTCGCATTCTGCGCTCCGGGTTTCCCCGGCGGCTACAGGGGAATGCTCAGGGATTACGCTCCCGGAATCAAGCAAAGCTTTGAATTCGTGGTAGACTGCCTGCGGCAGGACAAGCCGGTCTTCTTCCACTGCGCCGCCGGACGCGACCGCACGGGTACAATGGCCATTGTGCTGCTGGGCGTTCTGGGCGTATCCGAGGGAGACATTTCAAAGGATTACGAGCTCACATATTTCGCTCCCGCAGACTGGAGTATGTGGACGTCAAAGGATCCGGACCACTATCTGCACACCCGCACCCAGGAGGGCAGCTTCGTCGCAGCGTGCCAGTATCTGTGGAGCCAGGGAGGATCGTCAACATTCTCCGCCTGCGTAGAAAAATATCTCACGGGCATAGGTGTCAAGAAGCAGGACATTGACGATTTCCGAACAATGATGCTGGAGTAAAAAACAAGCCCTGACGGTTGTCAGGGCTGTTTTTTCTTAAGTCGTCCGCTTTTTTTCAGGGCTTCGGTTATTATCCATTGAAGTTGCCCGTTGGTGCTGCGGAACTCGTCCGCGGCCCAACGCTCAAGAGCGTCCATCAGGTCCGGAGGGACCCGAAGGACAAAACTCTTGACGGCTTCTTTATCTTTGGGCATAATTAATAGAGTGAACCTGAATTGACTACGGGCTGTGCGGGCTCGTCTCCGCAGAGGACTACGAGGAGGTTACTGACCATAGCGGCCTTGCGTTCCTCGTCCAAATTGACTACGCCTTCTGCCTTGAGCTTGTCAAGCGCCATCTTGACCATGCTTACTGCACCGTCCACTATCTTTTCCCTTGCGGCGATGATGGCGTCTGCCTGCTGACGGCGGAGCATTACCGCGGCAATCTCGGGAGCGTAGGCCAGGTAGTTGATGCGGGCCTCCTGCACGTGTATGCCGGCCATGGAGAGACGGTCGTTGAGGGTGTTTACAAGGCGCTCGTTAATCTCGTCCGCGTTGCTGCGAAGGGTGAGCTCGTCTTTGCCCTCTGCATTGTCGTATGCGTAGCAGCCTGCTACCTGACGCAGGGCGGCGTCACTCTGCACGCGCACAAAGTTCTCGAACGCTGCGGAAAGGGCCCTGGCGCTGGTGCCTTTGGAGCCCGGGGTGGCAAGCGACTGGCTGTCTATCTCGAACAGGGCTTTATAGGTATCCTGAAGCTTCCAGACAAGGACCATACCGATAAGGACAGGATTACCGGACTTGTCGTTGACCTTTATGGGCTCGGGGTTGAGGTTGCGGGCGCGCAGGCTCACGGCTTTCTTGCTCAGGAGAGGATTTACCCAGTAGAAACCGGTGCGGTTGAGGGTGCCCTTGTACTTACCGAAAAACACCAGAGCCTTTGCCTCGTTGGGCTCCTGCATCACAAAACCGGCGCAGCAGATCATTGTGATCAGGAAAAGGATGCCGGCAAGAAGGCCGAAGAATGAATTGGCTTCTGTCTTAACCATGCAGTAGATGCAGAACGCCAGGACGCAAAGAACGATCAAAAGGGCAAGGAATCCGTTAAGGACCAGGCCTTTGTAGGAATATTCGCGATTCGTTTCCATATAGTTTTGATATTATTTTGATATCGCAAAGGTAAAGCATAGTTTTCAATTATGCAAATATTTCACGCATAATTTGCAAAAACTATAGATAAGGCTGGAGTATTGCGTCCTTGATTCTGGGCGTGGTCCATCTGGGGATTGACCTGTCGTCACCGTCAGACAGGCACATCCACCAGTATGCCGCTACGCCCTCCTCTTTGGCTTTCTGCGAAAAGTAGGAGGCAAAGACAACGTTGGCGTCGCTGTCTTCCCCGTCACTGCTTCCCCACTCACCTATTATTACGGGTACGCCCAGACGCTGTGCTATATGTGTGTCCAGATTGGTGAAGAGCAGATCGATATCGGCTTTCTGCTCGTCGAATCTGTTTGCATCCCAGTAACTGTGGACCTCAACGGCAATGTGGCCGGGAGCTTCCGGGAGGCAGAACTGAGTCAGCGGCTCTTTTAGATGCTGGTTCCAGGTTCCGTCTCCGCTGCAGGCCCCGTATGTATTTACGACAAGGTTCCTGAACAGGTTGTTGCCTCCCGTTGCGCGGACGGTCTCTACAAAGAGCTTTGCATAGCTGTTGATGCCGTTGTATGCCAGCCTTGCAACCGACTCGCTGTAGCGGTTAGGCGAGGCGAAAGAGGCGAAGCACCAGGAATCGAACGGGTCAAGCATCTCGTTGTAGGACTCGAACAGAAGCTTGTCTCCGTAGTCTTTGAATGTCTCCGCAATCTGCCGCCAGAGGGCACTGTAACGCTCTTTGGCAGCGGCATAGTCTACCTCGCTGGCGACCAGCCAGGCAGTACTGGCGGCTCCTGTGTCGTGATGGACGTTAAGGATGCAGTACATCCCTTCGTCTATCACGTAATCTACAACTTCCTTAACCCTTATCATCCATTGGGGATCTACGGTGGTGCCCGTCCAGGTGGACATATCCCATTTGTCCTGGTCGTGCAGGGTGATGGTTCCGATGTGGGGATACCAGGTTACGGGTATGCGGATTGAGCTGAATCCGGCTTCCTTGAACATATGGATGAGTTCCCTCGTTGCCTGCGGCTGCCCCCACGCGGTTTCGTAATCCCTGGGGGTGCGGGAGGTCCAGGCCTCTATCCACATATGTTCCACGTCGCCGCTGTTGCTGTCAAGGGTGTTGCCCAGATTCCAGCCAGCGCCCATATGGGCAACAGCCTCCGGGGCAGACTCGAAGGTATCTGCCACAGGCTCCGGCTGCTCAGGCTCCTGCGGCTCGTCCGGAGTATTGTCCGGACGGCACGCGGCAGCAAGGAGTGCAAGCACCGCAACGCAAACGGCAGCGAAGAAACGGCTAATCGGTCTTTTCATCAGGTCCCAAAGTTAACAAATTCGCTAAATCCAGGCAATAATTGATTATATTTGTACGCATAACCACAGCGATGAAAAGAATACTTACCCTTATCATAGCCGCCGCCTTAGCCTTTCCCGCGGCCGCACAGATAAAAGCAAGCGTCCACGAGAATACCTCCGGCGAACCAGTAATCCCTGCAGAACTGTTCGGCCAGTTTTCCGAACATCTGGGCAGATGCATCTACGAAGGCATCTGGGTAGGTCCGGACTCAGATATTCCCAATGTCTCCGGCTATCGGACCGATGTCCTGGAGGCCCTCAAAGCCCTCCGCATCCCCGTGCTCCGCTGGCCCGGAGGCTGCTTCGCAGACGAGTATCACTGGATGGAGGGCATCGGCCCGCTTGAGGGACGCAGAAAGATAGTTAACAACAACTGGGGAGGCACCCTGGAAGACAATTCCTTCGGCACTCACGAGTTTCTCAATCTCTGCGAAATGCTTGGAACAGAGCCGTATATCAGCGGCAACGTGGGTTCCGGCACCGTAGAGGAACTGGCCAAATGGATAGAGTACATGACCGCATCAAGCGGTTCCATGGCCGAGCTTCGCGCCCGCAACGGCCGCACGGAGCCCTGGAAGGTCAAGTATCTGGGCATAGGCAACGAGACCTGGGGCTGCGGCGGCAATATGACCGCGCAGTATTATTCAGACGTATACAAGCGCTACGCCCTTTATTCCCGCAACTACGGCACCAACGCCCTCTTCAAAGTCGCCTGCGGTGCCACCGACGACGACGTGAACTGGACCCGCACAATGATGCAGAATGCCCGCGGGCAGATGGACGGCCTTTCGCTGCACTACTACACCGTAAAGGGCTGGAACGGCAGCAAGGGCTCTGCAACGGACTTTACGCCGGAGGAATACTATCGCACCCTCACCAAAACCGCTGCCATAGAAGGCATCCTGAAGAATCACATCGACATCATGGACTCCTTCGACCCCGAGCGCAGAGTGGCGCTTGTGCTTGACGAGTGGGGCACCTGGTTCGATGTGGAACAGGGCTCCAATCCCGGACACCTGTATCAGCAGAACACTATGCGTGACGCTATGGTAGCCGCAATCAACCTCAACATCTTCCCCCGTTTTGCGGAGAGGCTCAAGATGGCCAACATCGCCCAGGTGGTGAACGTCCTGCAGGCGATGGTGCTCACGGACGGCCCCCAGATGGTCCTCACACCCACGTATCACGTGTTCCGTATGTTCTCCGTGCATCAGAATGCCGTCCGCGTGCCGGTAGAATACGCCTGCGGCACAATATCTTCCGACGACGGCCGTACAATGGACGACTTCAGCATGGCATCGTCAAGGGATGCCTCTGGCGCCATACATGTCACGCTGGCCAATCCTCTGCTGGATAAGGACGTAACGGTAGAGGTCTCATTCGACTCGCTACGTCCCGGGGCCGTTACGGGCGAGATACTCAAAGCCTCCTCGGT
>JAGCCD010000261.1 GCA_017651785.1 Bacteroidales bacterium | reverse complement strand
GCGTTCCGCCGTTCATATCCCAGGCGCTCGACATGGATTTGTCCGCCACCAGAAGGTCATCTACATTAACAGGTATAACCACGCCCAGAGGCACGCTGAAAGAAGGTATTTTGCCGAACCACAGGTGGGAAAGCTCCTCCCACTGAGGGTTCTGCATATGGTGATGGTCTACTGGATAATCCCCCACCGCAACAGTGCGGGTGTAGAGGCTGAAATCGTACGGATTGCGGGCCGCAGCGACGGTCATTGTATCAACCCCGGCAATGCGTCGGGCCTCACGGAAATACGGGTAGAACGGAAGACCGTCCTCTGTCGGAAAAACGTCGTCCGCTATGCCCAGGTTTGGGTGGCCGAGCTCGTGCTGAATGAAGTACAGGAAGCCCAGGGCGCGGTTTTTGGCCTCCTCAAAAGCCTCTTTGCGCTGCCCGGGCGTCATATCCAGATAGTCGATGTAGATGTCGTTGCCGTACACTGGCCAGTTGAGCATGATGTGCCCGTCCGGCAGAAGGCCGTAGGAGAGCATCATTTCCGGGCTCCAGAGCTGCTGGCCTTTGGGGCCGTTGCCGCCGGTATTGCTTGCCAGCGGATTGAGACAGCAGTGACGGTAGTTCTCTATATCGTATCCCGGGGGCTCGGGAATTGAGACGTCGCGGTTATACTCCTTCACCGTGAGCACATAAGTCATATCCTGGACGCACCGGCCGTCCTGCAGCGCCTCTGCGCCGGCCATTGCGGCAACGTCGCCGAGCTCCGTTCCGTCTATCAGGATGCGGGCTCTGACGGTGGTGCCGTCGGAGAGCCGGAGGGTCCAGCGGTGAGATGCCCGATCAGGTCGGGCATGACGGAGAACGGTGCCGAAGCGTACTAAGACGCCGGATTCAGAGGCCATGTTTGCAAGCACTTCAGCGCCAACGGCCGGGTTGAACATTATTTTGGAAACCCAGCCGGAAAAGAGCGAATCCATTCCTCCGTAACGGAGGGCGAGCGAGTCGCAGAACTCTCCGAATATGCCGCCGCGCAGCCTGTAATTGCCGTCTACCGCACTGACGCCGGCACTGGTGAGCATTCCGCCCAGCCAGGGGCTTTCCTCTACTACAAGCACGCTTGCGCCGCACCTGGCGGCTTCTATTGCAGCAGCCGTGCCGCCTGTGCCGCCACCCGCCACAACCACATCGTAACAGGGCGAGCATGCGGCCGCGGCAAGAAAAGACAAAAACAAAAGAATCCGCTTCATCGTAAACAAATATACTGTTTTTTGCTTATATTTGAAGTATGGAGCCACATAATCAGAGAAACCTTGCAATAGATATCTTCAGGGGCCTTACAATGGCCCTCATGATAGCCGTAAACGATGTATGGACCGTAAACGGAGTTCCCCACTGGATAGAACACTTCGCCACGATGGAGGACGGCATGGGCCTTTCGGACATCGTATATCCCATGTTCCTCTTTGCCATGGGAATGTCCGTTCCCCTGGCTCTTGACAGGCGGGCACAGAAGGGCTATTCTGCTGAGAGCACCCTGTGGCACATTCTCAAGCGCACTTTCGCCCTTCTGGTAATGGGTGTTTTCATTGTGAATGCAGAGTGGGACGTATCATCAACGGTGGGCTATGGCAAAGGCTTTTACTGGATGTTCATGGTAATAGGCTTCTTCCTTGTCTGGAACAACTATAAGCAAGACTCCAAATGGAAGACGCCGCTCAAGGCTACGGGCATCGCCATACTCCTGTTCCTGGCCGTCACATTCCGATCCCCCGACGGAGGCCTGTTCCAGGCGCACTGGTGGGGCATTCTGGGGCAGATTGGCTGGATGTATCTCTTCTGCGCCATCGCGTATCTGCTGTGCCGCGGCGGTAAAGAATGGGTGCTGGCGGCAATCTGGGGCATTCTCTGTGCCGTAAACCTCATTTCCGCTCCTATGAGGGGAGGTTCCACCCTTCTTGCGCACAACTTCATTTCAGACTTCGCAAACGCGCTGCACCTTGGCAACGGCCACAGCACAATAATGGCGCTGGGAGGAATGCTCACAGTGCTTGCAGAGCGCAGAATGGAGCAAACGCCCTCCGGCCGCAAGGTGGCCGCCGCCCTGTGCATCAGCGCATCCCTTGCCGTAATAGGGCTCGCCACGCACCGCGGCTGGATAATCTCCAAGAACCTGGGCACTCTCCCCTGGTGCATGTTCGTATCGGCCATATCCGTTGCCTGGTATGCCATACTGCGGGTGCTGGAGAAACACAACCTTACCGGCTGGTTCAAGCCCCTTCGCCCCACCGGCACCGCAACACTCACCGTGTATATGATTCCTTATTTTATGTACGTGCTGTACTGGTTCGTCTTCAAGCTCACACCCCCCGAATGGTTGGGCGGATACCTTGGCTTTGGCAAGTGCATCCTTTATTCCGCCCTGTGCATCGCAGTGGCGTGGCTGCTTGAGAAACTCCACATCAAGCTCAAGATCTGATGACTAAACGCCTCCCCATACTGCTCGTCCTGCTGCTTGCCGCCTCCTGCGCCAGGCCCGACGCCGCCGCCTACACAGACTGGCTCTACGCCTCTATGCCCCTTCCGGACAGTCTCCATCATCCCCGCAGCTGGTGGGAGGCAAACGTGTCAAAAACTCTTGAAGTACGCCGCAGGATGCACTGGAACATCCCCGAGAGGGAGTTCCGCCATTTCGTGCTTCCGCTCCGCGTAAACAACGAGTCGCTGGACGATTTCCGCCTTGTGTATGCAGACACCCTCTGCGCCCGCGTAAAGGGCTTGAACCTCACCCAGGCGGCTCTTGAAATCAATCACTGGTGCCACGAGCAGGCATCGTACGAGCCGTCAGACGCACGCACAAGCGCGCCGATGGCCACCGTTCGCCGCGGCCTGGGCCGTTGCGGAGAAGAGTCCGTTCTCACGGTAGCCGCACTGCGTGCCGCGGGCATTCCGGCACGTCAGGTATACACCCCCAGATGGGCGCACGTAGACGACAATCACGCCTGGGTAGAAGTGTTCACCGGGCGCAAATGGCATTTCCTGGGCGCCTGCGAGCCCGCCCCCACGCTTGACAACGCCTGGTTCAACGGCCCCGTGTCGCGCGCCCTGCTGCTCCACACAAAGGTATACGGAAATTATTCCGGGCCCGAGGATGTAATCCAGCAAACTCCCTGCTACACAGAGATCAACGTCATCAGGGGCTATGTTCCGGCACGCAAGACCAAAGTCACGGTGCTGGAAGAGAATCCCGCTTCCATAGGGCAAATAAAGGCAGAGGGAGCCACCGTGGGTTTCACAATCTACAATTACGGAGAGTTCTACACCGTTGCCAGATACATCACAGACCAGAGCGGCACCGCTTCGCTCGATACGGGTCTTGGAGACATGCTGGTGTGGGCGCGTAAAGAAGACCGCTTCGGCATTGCCGTAGCCACGTCGGACAACGTAACCATAGAGCTCAACCACCGCATCGGCGAGCGTTTCTGTGCAGACGCCACTATAGTTCCTCCGCCGGAAAATCCCATCCCCACAGGCTCCACTCCCCAGATGGAAGAGGCAAACGCCCTCAGGCTTGCGCAGGAAGACGCCATACGCGCCTCACACCCGCACAACAACCCGGACGCAGACGCCTTCGTCGCAGATTACGGACGCGTAGGAGAATCGGTCCTTGACATGCTTACTCCCAAAGACAGGGGCGACGTGTCGCGCGACGTGCTTGAAGATGCCGTAGAGGGCACTGCAGCAATGCTTGCCTCAGATCAGGCCGTTCCATACGACGTGTCGCTGCTCCCGTTCGTGGCCGGTCAGAGAATTGAGCTGGAGCCTCTGCGCCCATACCGCTGGTCTATTCTTTCTTCCGGTATAGGAGACAAGATACACAGCCCCTGGGAGGCCGCCGCGTGGATAAGGGGCAATATCCAGCTTGTGGAAGGCCGTAACCCGCAGCAGCTCCGCACCTCTCCCGCAGCCACCTGGAAGGCACGTAAATCAGACAAACTGGGGCGTGATATCTTCTTCGTGGCTCTTTGCCGCACTCTTGGCTTCCCGGCGCGCATAGACCCGGTCACCGGCAAAACGCAGTACATTAGCGGCACGGGCTGGTTAGATATCGACATAGACAATCCAGGTCCCCAGCCGCAGTTTTTCCCACCGGCAAAACAGGGCAAAACTCCGCCCGTGATAAATGGATTCTGCGAATTAGCACCCGTGGGCCTTGTTTCTTTAAGCGGCCCTGCAGACGCCCTGTATTACACCAACTACACCCTCACCAGGCTGGACGGCAATTCTTCCCGCCTGCTTGAATATGAGGAAGGAGCTCCGCCCCAGTCCGATTACGTGCTTCCGGAGG
>JAGCCD010000260.1 GCA_017651785.1 Bacteroidales bacterium | reverse complement strand
CCGTCCCGAGGACGGCCAGGTGGGCACCGGCGACCTGGGCACAGTACGCCTGAGCTCAGACCCCGACCTCCAGAAGAGCGTCCTCTATCCCAAGGCTCTCGCCTACCTGCGTGAGGCCATCTCTTCCGGCACCGCATCCCTCGAGGATTACGAGACCCTCTGGATGAACCAGAGCAACGCCAGCAACCTTGAGGCTGGTCCCGGTCACGAGCCCCTGTACGTCATTCCGTTCTCCGACGGCCGTGGCCGCTGGAACTACACCTTCGCGGTGCGTTCCGAAGGCTCCTCCTACGCAGGCGGATCAAAAGTCACCCGCGGCGGCGACGCCGGCCCCGTTCCCACCATGTGGTTCCGCTACGATCCCAAGGACGTGCGGCGCGACCTCACCTGCGTGAACTGGCGCTGGAACTCCGACGACGAGAAGGAACTCCCCGGCATCCAGAGGTGGTATTTCGGTAAATACCGTTTCGAGTGGATGAAGAGAGTCCCCTACACCGGAGGCAACGACGACGGCATCAAGCCCGTAGTGCTCCGCTATTCCGACATCCTCCTTATGGCGGCGGAAATCGCCAACGAGCAGGGAGAGACCACAGAGGCCGCCAAATACCTCCTCGAGGTACGCAAGCGCGCATTCAAGGGTAATGAAGAGGCCGCAGAGAACTATGTGAGCGGTATTTCCGGCAAGGACGCAATGTTCAACGCCATCGTTGACGAGCGCGCACTCGAGTTCTGCGGCGAAATGACCCGCAAATTCGACCTCATCCGCTGGAACCTCCTCAAGACCAAGATGGACGAGACCATAGCCGAAATGAAGGAGTTCCGTTCCCTTACCGGCCGCTTCGCCGGCATCAACGGACTCGACGGCGACGTCTACTATCAGGCACAGGGCGACCAGATCACCATCTGGGGCTTCACCGGAGAAACCACAAAGCCCAAGGGCAACTGGGAGAAGAAGTCCGGATACATTACCAAGGTCGTAGACAGCAAGGGTGCCGACACCGGCCTGTACGACGACCTCGTGGAGCACGGCCTCTACAGCGGAGACCCTGTCCAGCATATGTTCTGGCCCATCTTCTACGACTCCATCACCAACAGCCAGAACAATCTGGTTAATGACTATGGCTATTAATACCGACGCCTTATGAAATACAGCAACATACTTAAATCCGCAGTACTTTCCGTCCTGGCCGCCGCCACCGTGAGCTGCGCCCAGAAGGAGTTCGACGAGATTACCGAAATGAATCTCGCCCGCTGCCTGGAGCCGCAGAACCTCAGCGCCCGCGTAAACAACGCCACCGGTGACGACGTCACATTCGGATGGGACGTGAACAAAGACGCCGAGACCTTCCACCTCGTGGTTTACAAAGACGAGGCTATGTCCTCCGTGGCACTGGAAGACGCAAATGTAGCTCCCGAAAACGTTCCCTACGTAGTGAAGCTCCCTGCAGACACCGAGTACTTCTTCAAGGTACAGGCACTGTCAGAAAAGCGCGAGGCTTCATCCTGGGCCGTCTTTGACGGATCCGTCAAGACCTTCGCGGTGAAAGACAACCTCTTCCCCGAGATTACCGCCCGCGCAGCGAATTCCATCTCCCTGAAGTGGAGCACCGACCTGTCCGATTACAAGGAGGTTACCCACATCCTCCTCAACCCTGTAAAGGGCGGCAAGAAGGTAGAATACACCCTCACCGACGCCGACAAGGCTGCAGCCGCGGCTACCGTGAGCGGCCTGGAGGCCTCCACCGAATACCAGATCACCGTTTTCTACCTCTCCGCATCCCGCGGCGGCCTGGACGCTTGGACCATGGCCGAACAGGGCAGCGCGGTAACCGTGAGCAACTCGGCCGAGCTCCTTGCAGTCTTCGCATCCGGCGGTGAGGCATACCTCACCCTCGCAGGTTCTCCTTACGAGGTGAGCAGCGCCAAGCCCAAGGCAAGCGTAAAGCTCATCGGCGAACTTGCCGCAGACGGCACCAAGCCCGAAGTCATAGGTAAGATCGAGCTCACCGACGGCCTTGCCGACGGCAGCGACTTCTATGCCGAGGGCATCCTGTTCAACGGCGGCGGCGCCCAGTCCCGCGTCATCGAGCACACCGGTGCGGCTCTCAACGTTCCCAGCGTAACGTTCAAGAACTGCGAGATCACCAATTACCTCGCCGGTCTGTTCTACGACAACAACGACAACGTCATCAAGATGGGTTCCCTCACCTTCGAGGGCTGCGACATCTACAACATCGTGGGTAGCGGCGGAGACGCAGTGGATATCCGCAAGCCTTGCGAGATAGACAACATCGTCTTCACCAACAACACCATCTACGACGGTATGCGTACGTTCTTCCGTATCGATGCCAACGACGCCGTAAAGATCGGCAACATCGACTTCCAGAACAATACCGTAAAGGCAGTGGCAGTCGTCAACGACGGCAACAACCAAGGCCTCTTCGCCCTTAAGGTCGCCACCAACATGACTCTCAAGAAGAACATCTTCCTGTACGAGAATTCCGGCATCACCGACGAGGCCACTCCCGACAAGGCACAGCTCTTCCGCGACAACAGCGCTATCGTGGTTCCCACCCTCACCGCATCAGACAACTACGTCTTCGCACAGGGTAAGGACTTCTTCACGAAGGTCAGCGCAGGCGAGGCAGGTTGCACCGTACTTGCAGCAGATCCCTGCTACAATTCAAAGGGCAACTTCTTCCAGCTTGCCAACGAAGACCTCATCAGCGGCAAGGTCGGAGCATCCAAGTGGTGGATTCCTTACACCCAGAAGACAGAAGACCTCACCCAGGGCGTCATTGAGGGCGCACACACCTGGAACCTGCTGGACGCCAAGCTCTTCGCCGGCGATGTGAAGAACAGCCGCGTACGCGACGAGCTCCTCCTGGTGGGCACCGAGGCCACTCCCCTCAATGCCGACAGTGGAATCAACTTCCTCGGCGCGTCCCCTCTCAATCGCAAGGGCATCCCTACCGAAGGATATCTTTCCTTCAAGGTGACCGGCCCCGGTTCGGTAGACCTTGAGGTGGTAGACAAAGCCAACCGCGGCGGCAGCGTGGTGGTGGCTCTTGCCGACGACAGCGGCTACGCCGTAAAGGGCGGCGCCGTGGCATCTGCCAGCAACCCCGAAGTCCAGAAGATCGTGGTAGACCCCGTCTCCGGAGAAGGCACAATCTACATCTACGCAACCGGCCCCATCAGCCTCGTGAAGCTCGCGTGGAGCGAGGATACTTCCGCCGGCAGCAAGGTGCTTCCCGCACCCGTGCTGAGCGTTGAGCCCGTTACCCTCACCGAGGGCGACGAAACTCCCGTAACCGTAACCTGGAACGCCATTCCCAACGCAGCCACCTATGTGGTAGTGTTCAACAAGAGGGCCCAGGATCCCCAGACCGAGTGCAGCTTCACCGTGCCCGCAGAGGACATCGCAGCCCTCAAGGCCGGCCTGTACACCTTCACCGTTACCGCTCATCCCGCAGAGACAGACATCTACTACAAGAAGTCCGAGGCGGGCAGCGCATCCTTCGCCATCCAGCCTCTCACCAGCGGCGGCGAGGAGGTAGAGGTAGTAAAGACCTGGGACTTCTCACAGGCCGACTGGCAGGCAGAGTTCGCCAAGGTGGGTGCTTCCAACACCGACATCACCGACTGGAACCTCACCTACGACGGTCTCACCATCGTTTCCACCGCCAAGAGCAAGTACAACACCACTTACTTCCAGTGGGGCGGCAAGGGCAGCACATCCGACCGCTATATGAAGTTCACCGCTCCCGAGCAGGGTGTTCTGAAGGTCTGGGCTTCCAACACCGGCAGCTCTGAGGACCTCACCCGTATGGTGGGAGTTAACGTGAACGGCGACGAGCAGACGGTTCCTGCAGGAACGCCTTCCAACGCCGATCCTACCGTGGCAGAATTCAGCGTACCCGCAGGCGACGTGCTCGTCTATGCAGTGGGCAACGGACTCCGCTTCTACAAGCTCGAGTTCACGTACACCACTTCCGGCGGCTCTCCCGCAGTGGATCTTGACTGGAACTTCTCCGACTCCGACTGGATCGCAGCGTTCGAAGCCAACTTCACCGCCATCAACAACAACGAGAACGTGAGCTTCTCGCTCAACGGACTCGACGTTGTCGGCGGCAACACGCTCAAGTACAACGTACATCCCGACGGTTCCTACTTCATCCAGATGGGTGGCAAGGGCAACGCCGGCCAGCGTGCTTTCCAGTTCGACGCTCCCAGCGCCGGCAAGATAAGCGTATGGGCCACCAACACCGGTGACTCCGATGCGCTTGACCGCACCGTAGCTGTAGCTTTGGACGGAACCGAAATTGACGCCCAGCCCGGCGGATACGCCAAGAAGGACGGCGGACACCAGGTCGACTTCGAGATCGCGTCCGGCGGCCGCGTGGCCATCTACGGTCCCGTCAACGGCCTGTGCTTCTATCACATACACTTCACCAACCAGTAGTATACTTTTGGGGAGCCGGGGGTGATACCCCGACTCCCTCCCAATAACAAACACTATCATTATGAGCTTTATCAACCCCGACTTTATGCTCCAGACGGAGACAGCAAAGCGGCTCTACCACGAGCACGCCGAACGTATGCCCATCATCGACTACCACTGCCATCTTGTGCCCCAGCAGATCGCAGAGAACATCCAGTTCCGCGACATCACCCAGCTGTGGCTTGTTGACGGCCACTACGGAGACCACTATAAATGGCGCGCAATGAGGGCCAACGGCGTGAACGAGGACTACCTCACCGGCGGCAAGTACGACTCCTGGGAGACCTTCAAGAAGTGGGCGGAGACGGTGCCCTACACGATGCGCAACCCTCTGTACCACTGGACTCACCTGGAGCTCAGCCGCGTGTTCGGGATAGACAAGCTCCTCTGCCCCGCCACCGCCCGCGAAATCTTTGACGAGTGCAACGCAAAGCTCGCCACCCCCGAATTCCGCGGCCAGGCGCTTATCCGCAAGTTCGGCGTAGAGGTGGTCTGCACCACCGACGACCCGGCTGATGATCTGCGCTGGCACAAGAAGATAGCCGCCGAGCCCTTCGGCACAAAGGTCATCCCCGCCTGGAGGCCGGACAAAGCCATGGCAATCGAGAACCCCTCCGCATACAAGGAGTACCTCAAGGTGCTCGGAGAGGCCGCAGGCAAAGAAATCAACTCATATGCAGACCTTCAGGAGGCTCTTAAGATCAGGCACGATTACTTCGCAGCCAACGGCTGCAAGCTGTCCGACCACGGCCTTGAGACCTTCTATGCCGCCGATTACAAGGAGATTGAGATCGAGCTCATCTTCAAGAAAGTGCTTATGGGAATAGCTCCCGGACCGCGCGAGCTGGAGAAGTTCCGCAGCGCCTTCCTCTTCGACCAGGCAGTCATGGACGCCGAGGCCGGATGGGCGCAGCAGTTCCACATCGGCGCTATACGCAACAATAACAGCAAGATGTTCGGCCTCGTGGGTCCCGACACTGGCTACGATGCTATCCACGACCTGCCTACCGCTGCCGCCGGCCACCGTTTCTTCGACCGCCTGGCATCCTGCGACAAGCTCGCCAAGACCATCCTCTACTGCCTCAACCCCAAAGACAACGAGGTCATGATGACCATGGCCTACACCTTCAACGACGGCACCGTCCCCGGCAAGATGCAGTTCGGCTCCGGCTGGTGGTTCCTGGACCAGGAGAACGGCATGCGCAAGCAGATCGACGCCCTGAGCGTCCTGGGCCTCCTGAGCCGCTTCGTGGGCATGCTCACAGACAGCCGTTCCTTCATCTCCTACCCCCGCCACGAATACTTCCGCCGCATCCTCTGCGACGTCCTCGGCAAGGACATCGAGGAAGGCAAACTCCCCGCCTCCGAACTTCCCACCATCGGCCAGATGGTAGAAGACATCTGCTACAACAACGCAAAGAACTACTTTAACTTTTAAGTGGTATATATGTCCGCTTGTATTAAAACTGCTGGATTCTACCCTGAAGTGCAACGCTTTGATGCTCCCGGTTGTTTCTCTAATACCTGATCAAGGATTACCTGAATTATAATTCTCATGCTGGCTTAGTGGTCCCTATATGAAAGAATAGCGTGTCAAATCATAATAATATCATGCGCAACTTCATAATGTGTTTGTCTATAATGGCAGCTATTTTTACACTCGCTAATTCATGTTCATGGTTCGATAAAGGGCCAGTTGACGATAAACCGAATTTTGAGATTTGGTACACCATTGACGGTAATGATTACCATGCACGTAAAAAAATGCGCCATGCTTCAATCATTGAAGATATTCGAAGAGCTAAGATTCCTTTGGACGAGTATCCTTACGAAGAGTTGAATCCGTGTGAAGCCCCCGATTTTTTTCAAGACCAATACGGCAGGTTTGTGTTTAAATGGCAATTGCATAATCCACTCCAGTTCGTGTTAGTAGCTTTTAATGATACATCTTACCATTTTATTACTCGAGAGTCTTATCCAATATATCACCAACATATTCATTTTGCGAAAGAATATGCTCCTGAAGAATTAAGTAAGCTAGCAAATAGTGAAGAGAATGGTGTGGAGATCTTGGATTCTCTGAGTATATTCAAGTTCGATAAGAATAATAAAGATGGGCTCTTCATATCATTCGAATTAGCACTTAAAGTCTGTAATCAAGAAAAAGAAGAAGTCAAAACTGATACTATTTACATTAAGAACGGCTATGTGGAAGCACACCCTAATAGAAATGGCTTTTTTGTATGGGATGTCTCAAATCATATTTATGACGAATAATGAAATACATCAAAATTAACCCGGACGACAATGTGGCGGTGGCGCTGCAGGATCTGCAGAAGGGCGAGGTTGTAGAGGGCGTGACGCTGCAGGGCGACGTGCCCCGTGGGCACAAGGTGGTGCTGCGCAGCCTCGCTGCAGGCGACGACGTGGTGAAGTACGGCTTCCCCATAGGGCACGTAACACGAGACGCTGCAGCAGGCACGATGGTGGACCATTCGTGCATCAAGACCAACCTCGAGGGGCTGCTGGAGTACAGCTACAATCCTTCACTGGTAGAAATTGAACCTGCTGCCTCAAGGCGCACGTTCCGCGGTTTCCGCAGGGCCGACGGCCAGGTG
>JAGCCD010000259.1 GCA_017651785.1 Bacteroidales bacterium | reverse complement strand
GCCGCCTCAAACGGCGTCCAGTTCGAGTATCCCGTCTTCTGGGGTGCAGACCTCCAGAGCGAGCACGAAAGGTACCTGGTAGAGAAGCATTTCAAGCGTCCCGTCATCCTCACCGGATATCCCAAGGACATCAAGGCCTTCTACATGAAGCAGAACCCCGACGGCAAGACCGTCCGCGCAATGGACGTCCTCTTCCCCAAGATCGGCGAGATCATTGGCGGAAGCGAGCGTGAGGCAGACCTGGGCAAGCTCGAGGCCCGCATAGACGAGCTCGGCATGAGCCGCCGCAACCTCGAGTGGTACATAGACACCCGCCGTTTCGGCAGCTGCCCCCACAGCGGCTTCGGACTCGGCTTCGAAAGGCTCCTTCTCTTCGTCACGGGAATGCAGAACATCCGTGACGTAATCCCGTTCCCCCGAACTCCTAAGAATGCTGAATTTTAATTAATTATGTTAGTTATCGGTATAGCCGGAGGATCAGGGTCCGGCAAGACTACAGTGGTGAATGCCATTACCGAAAGGATGAAAGACGCCAAGGTGGTGGTGATACCTCAGGATTCCTACTACAAGGATTCCAGCGACCTCACGGACGAGGAAAAGAGGGTCCATAACTTCGACCATCCCGATTCCATTGAATGGGATCTGCTCTGCGGGCAGCTTGCCGAACTCAAGAAAGGCAAGTCCATTCAGCAGCCCGTATACTCGTTCATCTCCTGCAGCCGTTCCAAGACGGAAACCAAGCTTGTGGAGCCCGCAGACATCATTATCATAGAGGGCATCCTCATCTTCACCTGCCAGGAGCTGCGCGACCAGATGGACATCAAGATCTTCGTGGACGCAGACGACGACGACCGCCTTATGCGCGTGATAGAGCGCGACATATGCGAGCGCGGAAAGGACGTGCACTGGGTAATAGAGCGCTACAGCCGCACCGTCAAGCCTATGTACCTGCAGTTCATCGAGCCCAGCAAGCGTTATGCAGACATCATCATCCCTCAGGGCGGCCACAACAAGGTAGCCATAGATGTCATAACGGCCACAATCGAGAAGGAACTCGAAAAAGAGTAAATGAAGAAGGAAGACCGGGCAGGAATATACACCACCGTGATATTGCATCTTGCGGTGCTTATACTCCTGCTCGCTACTTCCCTGGGCTTTTCCCTCCAGAAAGAGAATTCCTTCGTGCTTGATTTCAGCAAGCTGGAGGAACTGGAACGCCTTGAGGCAGAAGTAGAGAGGCTGCGTCAGGAGGCGGAGTTCCAGCAGGCAATAACACAGCGCCTGGAGCGCGAGCTCGGCGCAGCGGGCGCCAGAGTGCGCAACGTGGCCGTAGACCGCGCTTCTCTGAAGGACGACCGCGGCACAGACGCAGACCAGCTCTACAAAGACGCCGAGCGCCTCGCCCGCGAGCTTCAGGGCGGCTTCGAGGTACCCGACGACGGCTACTCAGCCAGCGTTCCGGACAGGAACGTCACCCAGCAGAAAGAAGAAAAGAAGTATTCCGGCCCATCGGTGGTATCCTACTATCTGGAGGGCCGCAAGGCCAGTAAACTGTCCATTCCCGCATACCGGTGCATGGGAGCGGGGGAAGTGACAGTTCTTATTACGGTAGACAACAGCGGCACCGTCATAGCCGCAAAGGTTGACGAAAGCGTATCCAGCACCGACGGCTGTCTGAGGTCGTTCGCAATACGCGCAGCGCGGCTGAGCCGCTTCTCCGCATCCTCAACCGCGCCTGCCCGTCAGACGGGCAACATCGTATATCAGTTTATAGCCCAGTAACTTCGCTTCCCACCAGAAGCAGCACTACTCCCGTTGCCAACAGGAGCATGTTGAGCGTCTTTGCCTTGATGTTCCCCTCCCTGAAGAGGAGCGCTCCGCATATGAAGGTAACGAGCACCGAGGCTCGTCTTACCACCGATATCACGCTCAGTAAAGCGCCGGGCTGCTTGAGGGAGAAGAAATAAAGGGCATCCGCTCCCGTAATTAGCAAAGCCACTATAAGCAGCGTCCAGTCCCAGCGTATCTTTTCACGCGCGGGACCGTCTATGAGGGCCTTTACGCCTACGCATATGGCAAGTATGACGGTGATGAAGAGATTTGTCCAGCTCTGCACGAACATGGGCTCCATACCGGAGATTATGCGTTTGTCGTACAGGGCGCTGGCCACGCCGGCCACTATGGATACACCCATGAAGATAAAGCCGGTGCGCCTTGCCTTGACGGACGCGTCTCCCCTGCTGGTGCGGCCAAGAAGCCAAAGGGCGAAGAGCACTATGATAACTCCTATCCACTGCATCCAGTTGAGCCTCTCTCCAAACAGGAGTATGGAGAAAAGCACCACAAACACGGGCCTGGAGCCCTTGATTGTGCTGACGGTAGTTAGGGGAAGGAGCTTTAGTCCTATCATTCCGCTTATCCAGGAAACCGTAACAAGCACGGCCTTGAGGGCGAGGCGGAGGTAGTCGGACACGGGTCCGGCGGAGAGGAAGGGCGATACGAACAGCGTCGAGAGCGCAGTAGCAACCAGCAGAACGGCGAGAACGCCATTCTGCTGGAGCGCTTTTTTCTTGGCTACGTCATATAGCCCCAAGAGTACGGCGGAGAAGACCGCCAGAAGGGCCCACATTCAGTAACTTATTTTACATCAATCCAATGGCCGGGCACAAGGGCGGAAACCGTCTCGTCGTACATTGCCGCACAGCTTACGGCCGGCAGATAGAAGTGGCCGGGATAAGTGGCGACGAGTTTGACGTCTATGGTTACGCTCTTGCCTACTCCCAGGTCGAAGAAGCTGTAAACACGGTCGTCCCTGATGTCCTGGTAGTCAACGCCGGCGGGATACCTCACGGATGCGGAGTACAGACGGTCGTTCTGGATCTCGAGTCCGGAAGGAAGCTTGTGGTTGAGCGCCAGGTTGTAGACGGGCCTCTTGTCCAGATTCGTGACAACCACGCGTGCGACAAGATTACGGCCACGGGAAAGGGTGTCTACTTTAATCTCCGCGCCAGCTTCGTTTAAGTAGGTGACGGTCATCTTGAGCTTGTTGCTTACGGCCTTCTCCTCGGATGCGGCGGGGATACCGGTTACGGAAGCCACTGCATACAGGTTGCCGGATCCGTTGTTGGTAATCTTTACAGGGAGGTCTTTGGTGCCCACGGGGACAGGAAGGTCTCGGGACTCGAAGCAACGGTCTGATGTGACCTTGGACTGGTTGCCGGAGACATTGTATGCGGCGTTGATGTCCTTTGCATTGGTGCTTGCATAGTCGCACACGGCATAGAGGCTCCATGCGGTGGACTGCGTGCTCATGTAGTGGTTGGGATTGTTGAGGTTGTTCGCAATCTCGTCTGCAAGCTTGAAGGCCTCTTCATTGTTGCCGGTAATGAGCATTGTCTTGAGGGCCACTGCAAGGTTGCGGTCTGAGCTGCCATAGCAGTAGTATTCTCCGTCTGCGTACTTAAGGGAAGCGGTGAGCTCGCGGCTGACGCTCTTCTTGCCATCTATGGCATAGGCGGCTGCAAGGAGCCAGGCTGCGCTGTTCTCAAGCTTCTTTGACTTCTCACGCAGGAGGTTCATGGCGCTGCGGTTGGGCTTGCCGGCGGTTGCCAGGGCATAGACGCCGTAAGCTTTCTCCACATTGTTGCTCTTGGAATTGCCGACCATCTTGGTGAGCCACTTGATGAGGTCTTTCTTGAGGTCTGCAGGAACTGCATAACCCTGATTCTCAGCCTCCTGGAGGAAGTGGAGGGCATATGCGCTGCCAAACTCGGAAGAATAGTTGCTGCCGGGCCAGTAAGAGAGGGAACCGTCGGACAGACGGAAGCT
>JAGCCD010000258.1 GCA_017651785.1 Bacteroidales bacterium | reverse complement strand
TGGCTGCTATCTTCCGCTTCACAGAGAAAGAATACCTCAAGGAGAATACGGCAAAGTCCGACATGCCTTCCCTCAAGATCTAGGGACCTGAATGAAAAGACCCTTCCTGGTCGCTGCGTCCCTTGTCGTAGCGATTCCCCTGTTTGCCTATGAGCCTGAAATAAAGGACATAGACATTCTTGTCACGCTCTCGGAAGACGGCTCGGCCCGCATCCGGGAGCGTTGGGATGTTGTAGTGGCCAAAGGTACCGAGTGGTATCTTGTGCGCGAGAATCTGGGCGATATCGGCATCCAGGACCTTTCTGTAGTAGACGAGCAAGGTAACGTATTCACGAACGAGGGCTCCTGGGACGTAGACAGGAGCATCTCCCAGAAAGCCCGCCGGTGCGGTCTCCACAAGACCGGCAGCGGCTGTGAAATATGCTGGGGCGTAGAGAATTACGGCCCCCACACCTGGACGGTGAGCTACACTATGACCAACTGCGTCAAGTCGCTGAACGACCACGACATGCTCCATATGCAGTTCGTGAGCGACGAGCTCTCGTCCCAGCCTCAGCACGTCCGCCTGGAACTGTCCGCTCCGGTAGAACTCTCGGAAGAGAATTCCAACATCTGGGCGTTCGGGTACGAGGGCTCCATAAACTGGTCTGGCGGCAAAGTGATTGCAGAATCCGGAGAGCCCTTCAGTTACTCGTCCAGCATGATCCTGCTCCTGAGGTTCGACAAGGGCATATTCAATTCCGCAAGCATCCAGGAAAGGGACTTCGAGGAAGTGCTGGAACGCGCGAGGGAAGGGGCTTATTATCCGGACGATGAAGAGGATGATCCCTGGTACGTAGAGCTTCTTGCGATTCTGTTCTCCGGCGGCATCTTCTACTTGATTTTCATCTACCCTTTCAAGAAAATGCTTGAATTCCTGGGGCTTAAGAAACAGAAGAACCGCAAGAACATTAAGGCCATCTTCGGTACCCGCAGGATTCCCAAGAATCCGGAATGGGTGCGTGAAATCCCTTTCGGCGGCAATTTCCTTGAAACTTACTATATAGCCTCCCACCTTACCGGAGTGGACGACAGGCAGTATTCCATCGTCTCCGCCATCCTGCTCCGGATGATAAATAACGGCGTCATAGTGATGCGCACGGACAATAAGGGACGCAAAGAATTCGTCATCAGCGACGATCCCCCCACATCCTATATGAAACCGTGCGAGAAATCCTTCCTTTCGCTCCTGATAAACTCTGCCGGATCCGACAGGGTGCTGCAGGAGAAAGAGTTCAGCAAATGGTCCCAGAACCACTATCTGAGCATAAAGAACTGGATTTCCGGCATGCAGGATGAGGTCCTGTCCGCTTATCAGAGAGACGACCTTGTAGAGGGCTTCCTCTTCAAATACTCCAAATACAACAATATGAAGCTTAATGCCAAGGGCCGCAACTATGCATTGAACGCCCTTGGTTTCAGGCAGTTCCTTAAAGACTTTACCATCGTTAACGAGCGCTATCCAAAAGAGGTCGCCCTGTGGGGAGACTACCTGGTGGTGGCGTCCCTGTTCGGCATAGCCGACAGGGTTGCGAAAGAAATGGCCCGTATAGCGCCCGACGTAAGAATCGGCACTATGGAGACTCCGGTTACAAGCCTGTCCAATATGGTATTGTTCACAAATACCTTCCGCAGCGTAACCGGAAGCGCGTCACATTATACGCCTTTTACCGGCGGCGGCAGCAGCGGCTCTTACGGCAGCGGCAGCAGGGGAGGCTTCGGAGGCCATTCATCGTTCGGCGGAGGCGGTGGCTTCAGCGGCGGCGGTCACGGCGGCGGCAGCAGATAACATTTGACAATATGAATAAAACTATCATCGGCGGCCTGTGCGCCGCTATCCTCCTTATGGGATGCACTAAAACAGACGACGGCTCCGGGTACATCGGCCCTGCCGACGTGAAAATAGAGAACGGAGTAATGACTCCGGAAGTACTCCTGGCACTGGGACGCCTGAGCGACCCCCAGCTGAGCCCGGACGGCAAACTCATACTTTACGGCGTGTCTTATAACGACATAGCCCAGAACCGCAGCTGCCGCAACCTCTGGCTGTGCAACACTGACGGCTCCGACAACGTTCAGCTCACACGTTACGCCAAGAGCGTTTCCAACGCACGCTGGTCACTGGACGGCAAGAGCATCTTCTTTGTGCAGGGCGGTCAGATCTGGAAGGCGCCCCTTGCCGGCAAGAAACTTGGCAAGAAGGTCTGCCTTAGCAACGTCCCCTCCGGAATCTCCGAGTTCAAGCTCTCTCCGGACCAGACCAAGGTGCTCTATATCAGCACAGTCAAGAACGCCAAGGTGCAGCAGCCCACAGATTCCGACCCTTCTCTGGACAAGGCTCAGGCCTTCGTGACCGAGGACTTGATGTACCGCCACTGGGACCATTGGGTAACCGAGACTCCCCGCAGCTACGTCGCCTCCCTTGAGGGGCAGATTACCCCGGAAAACTCTACCGACATCCTGGGCGACGAGCCCTTCGAACTGCCCACAGAGCCCTTCGGCGGAGCTGAGCAGCTTGACTGGAGTCCGGACGGAAAGTACATCGCCTACTCGTGCCGCAAGCTGATGGGCAAGGAATACGCCTTCAGCACAAACACCGGCATTTATGTCTATGATGTGGAGAATGGCTCTACGATTCCCGTCAAGACCGACGGCGGCTATGATACAGACCCCGTCTGGAGCCCTGACGGCAAGTACCTCGCCTGGATAAGCATGCCGCGCGACGGCTATGAGGCGGACGCCCAGCGCATACTTGTGGCCGAGCTGGACAACAGGCGCGGAGCTTCACCCATCAGCGTTCCCCGCCAGCTCGCCGCTTCGCTCGACCGCGACGCCGCCGGCCTTGTGTGGCACGACGGCGAAATCTGGTTCAACGCCCTGATAGACGGCATCCAGGCCATATTCAAAGTAGACCTTCAGGACAACCTTACCCGTGTCACCCCGGCAGACTGGCCGTACGACTTCTTCACCCCCTTCGGCTGGGACGGCGACCGTCTTCTCACCAGCTTCTACTCCCTTCATTTCCCGCTCGAGCTTGTGGCAGTGGAGCCGGAAAAGGAAGCCTTCGGCAACATCACCGCCGTTAACGGTCAAATCTTCAAGGAGCTGGACGAAGTGACCACAGAGAGCGTACTTGTTCCCACAGTAGACGGCAAGCAGATGCAGTGCTGGGTTATGTACCCTCCCGAGTTCGACGCATCAAAGGTCTATCCTGCCATAGAAATCGTGCTTGGAGGCCCCCAGGGCACCAATTCGCAGGACTGGAGTTACCGCTGGTGCTACAGGCTCATGGCCCAGCAGGGCTATATTGTCATAATGCCCAACCGCCGCGGAACCACCGCCTTCGGCCAGGAATGGAAAGAGCAGATTAGCGGCGACTACTGCGGCCTGAATATGCAGGACTACCTGAGCGCCGGACGCTATATCAAGAGCCAGCCCTATGTGGGCAAGCTCGCCTGCGTTGGCGCTTCGTATGGCGGCTATTCCGCCTATATGCTGGAGGGCCTTCACGGAGACCTGTACGACTGCTTCATCGCCCACGCCGGCATCTTCGACGAGGAAAACCTCTGGTACACCACCGAGGAAATGTGGTTCGCCAACTGGGACAACGGCGGCCTGACGGAATACGCCTACGAGCCCGGCAAGCAGGGCCCTGCGGGAGACGGAAGAACCTTCGGAGGAATGCAGCAGGCAGGTGCCCCTTACGCCAATACGCCTAAGGCCGTAAGGCACTATGAGAATTCGCCCAAATCCATGATAACCAAGTGGCATACTCCCATTCTCTGCATCCACGGAATGATGGATTTCCGTATTCCTTACGAGCAGGGCATGGCAGCATTCAACGCCGCCCAGATGATGGGCGTGCCCAGCAAGCTTGTCATTTTCCCGGAAGAGACGCACTGGGTGCTTCAGCCCCAGAACGCCCTTTTCTGGCACCGCACCTTCTTTGACTGGCTTGACCGCTGGATGCACTGATGGAACCCTGGCAGGAACGGACGCAGTTGCTCCTGGGAGACGAAGCGCTCGAGCGGCTTAAAGCCGCCCGGGTTGCCGTCGTGGGCCTTGGAGGCGTCGGCGCCATGGCTGCAGAAATGATAGTCAGGGCCGGCGTGGGCAGCATACTGCTCGTAGATTCAGACACCGTGTCCGTATCCAACATCAACCGTCAGCTCCCCGCGCTCCATTCCACTGTGGGACAGTATAAGTGTGACGTTCTTCGCGCACGCTTTCTGGACATCAATCCCTCGGTTGAGGTTAACGTGCTGAAGGAATTCATCTGCGAAGACAACATCCCCGGCCTGCTTGACGGTTTCGATCTGGACTGCGTGGTAGACTGCATAGACACCCTCAGTCCTAAAATCGCCCTCGTGCAGTACTGTATGGGCAGGGGAGTGCACCTTGTAAGCTCAATGGGCAGCGGCTCCAAAAAAGACGCCACCAAACTGCGTGTAGACGACATATCCCGCACCATCCAGTGCCCGCTCGCCCGTATGCTGCGCAAGCGCCTGCATAAGCTTGGCATCACTTCCGGCTTCACCGCCGTATATTCCACCGAGCGTCCCGATCACGACTCCATGCGGATAGAAGAAACCCGCAACAAGAAGGCTCAGAACGGGACCATATCCTATATGCCGGCCGTTTTCGGGTGCGTGTGCGCCCAGGCGGCGGTATCCTGGCTTGTCAGTGTCGAAGGAAATTAGTATCTTTGCAAGTTATGTATAAAGTATTGGAAGTCAAAAGCAGGGCCCAGCTCCGCAGCTTCGTGAAGTTCCCGGACACTCTGTACCGGAACTGCGCCCAGTATGTGCCCGCTCTGCATTCGGACCAGATGCACACGCTCACAAAGGCGGTGCCCCTGACCTATTGCAAGCAGCGCATGTGGCTCGTAACGGACGGCAAAAAGGTTGTCGGCCGCATCTGCGCCGTTATCAATCCCCGTTACAACGAGTTGTACGGCAAGAAGCGCGTCCGCTTCGGCTGGTTCGACTGCATAAAGGACATAGAAGTCGCCCGCCTGCTGATTTCCACCGCATCAGACTGGGCCCGCTCTGAGGGTATGAAGGAGATCCACGGCCCGCTCTACTACAACACCATGGGCAAGCGGGGCATGCTCTGCGAGGGCTTCGATAACATT
>JAGCCD010000257.1 GCA_017651785.1 Bacteroidales bacterium | reverse complement strand
AGATTTACGTAAAAAGCCGCCAGCTTCTGGGCATATGGTTCGCCAAGGCGGAGATATCCCGCAGCGGCAAGTGCATCCTGGTAGAGGGCAACCTTGACATGGTAACCCTCCATCAGCTCGGCATCACCAATGCAGTTGCCTCCCTGGGCACATCCCTTACGGTAGAGCAGATCCGCCTCATCCGCAAGTTCACCCAGAACGTCACCATAATGTATGACGGAGACAGCGCCGGCATACACGCCGCCCTCCGCGGCCTTGGCCTGGTGCTGGAGGAGGGACTTAACGTTGGTATAGTCCTTTTGCCAGAGGGCGAAGATCCAGATTCCTTCGGCCGCAAGCACACACTTGAGGAGGTTCAGCGCTACATACAGGAGGGGGAGCGCGATTTCATAGAATTCAAGGCAGACCTGCTGCTCAAGGAGGCCGGCAACAATCCGCTCAAGAAGGCTGAGCTCATAAACGACATTGCAGACACCATCGCCCTTATACCAGACCCCGTAAAGCGTTCCGTTTATGTGGACACGGTTGCAATGCGCTTCGGCATAGAGTCTTCCATCCTCTTCCAGAGAATAGCGAATGACCGTCGCAAAAAGCAGGAAGAGGCCCTGCGTGACCGAACCCGCGCAGAGAAGCGGGAACAGGCGGGGGAGCCGGTGGTAGAGGTAACTCCCGCGCAGCCGGAGCCAGACGCTGAGCTTCTGGAGAACCGCACCCTCGCCCCGGCCGAGCGTGACCTGCTGTATTTCCTGCTCACCTACGGCACTGATCAGCTGGACTTTGAGACAGATTCCCCCTATTATTCCGGCAGCGAGGAAGAAAAGCCCACCGTGGCCCAGTTCATCCGCGAGGCGCTTGAGGACGACGACACCGTCTTTGCCAACAGCGCCTACCGTTCGTTGTACGACGCCTATATGCGTCTGTACGACTCTGGCCTAGACCAGAACACCATAGTGAAGAGCCTCCTTGACGGAGAAGACCGCACCCTCGCCGGGCTCGCCGGCTCCTTCTCCACAGAAAAGTACCAGCTTACGGTGGGAGCGTTCGAGGCTTCGCTCACCAGCAAGACCACATTCCTGGTATCCGGCGTGCCCAAGGCCATAATGGTCTATGCAGAGCGCCGCGTGCAGGACAGGTTGGACACGATACGCCGCTCGCTCGCCGCCGCCCCGGCGGAGGAGCAGCTGGTGATGATGCAGGAAATGGTGCGCCTGCAGGCCGCCCAGCGCCGCATCAGAAAAAAGATCGGAAGAGAAAAAACAGAATAGATATGGATAAAAAACGTACATTAGTCACCTGTGCCCTCCCGTATGCCAACGGGCCCGTGCACATCGGCCATCTGGCAGGCGTTTACGTGCCTGCAGACATTTACGTAAGATACCTCCGTATGAGGGGAGAGGACGTCCTGTACGTCTGCGGCTCAGACGAACACGGAGTCCCCATCACAATCAAGGCCCGCGAGCAGGGCTGCACCCCTCAGGACATAGTAGACCGCTACCACAACATGATCCGCGAGTCCTTCAACGGGCTTGGGATCAATTTCGACATATACGGCCGCACTTCGTCCGCCGTGCACGCGGAGGGCGCGTCCGAGTTCTTCCGCAAACTGTACGAGGAAGGCAAATTCGTCACCCGCGAGAGCGAGCAGTACTACGACCCCGAGGCCAAAACCTTCCTTGCAGACCGCTACATAGGCGGAACCTGCCCCCGTTGCGGCAACCCCGGCGCCTATGGCGACCAGTGCGAGAAATGCGGCAGCACCCTGAGCCCCGAGGAGCTAATAGACCCTCATTCCAGGCTCAGCGGCGCAGCCCCTGTCAAGAAAAAGACCACCCACTGGTACCTGCCCCTGCAGGATTACGAGCAGTGGCTCCGCGAGTGGATCCTTGACGGCCACAAGGAATGGCGCACCAATGTCTACGGCCAGGTAAAGAGCTGGCTGGACGGCGGTCTCCAGCCCCGCGCCGTTACGCGCGACCTTGAGTGGGGCGTGCCCGTTCCCGTAGAGGGAGCGGAGGGCAAAGTGCTCTACGTATGGTTCGACGCCCCCATCGGCTATATCTCCAACACCCGCGAACTCCTGCCCCAGAGCTGGGAAAAGTGGTGGAAAGACCCCCAGACCCGCCTCATCCATTTCATAGGCAAAGACAACATAGTCTTCCACTGCATCGTATTCCCCTCAATGCTAAAGGCTTACGGAGATTATATCCTGCCCGATAACGTCCCCGCCAACGAGTTCCTGAACCTCGAGGGAGACAAGATTTCCACCTCCCGCGGATGGGCAGTATGGGCTCACGAATACCTTCAGGACTTCCCGGGCAAGGAAGACGTGATGCGTTACACCCTTACCGCAAACGCCCCGCAGACCGCAGACAACGACTTCAGCTGGAAAGACTTCCAGAGCCGCAACAACAGCGAGCTGGTGGCCATTTTCGGTAACTTCGTGAATCGGGCGGTGGTGCTCACCCACAAGTATTTCGGCGGCAAGGTTCCTCCTTGCGGCGCGCTTACGGACGTTGATAAGGAAGCGATAGCGCAGATTCCCGCGCTCAAGGCCTCAATGGAGCAGAATATGGAGAGCTTCCGTTTTCGCGAGGCCCTGCGCGACGCAATGGGCATGGCGCGTGTAGGCAACAAGTACATCTCTGACACAGAGCCCTGGAAGGTCGCCAAGACAGACCTCGACCGTACGGGCACCATACTCAACATCTCCCTGCAAATCTGCGCAGACCTTGCCATAGCCTTCGAGCCCTT
>JAGCCD010000256.1 GCA_017651785.1 Bacteroidales bacterium | reverse complement strand
CAGAAGGGCCATCATCCCGGAGCTGTAGTTGCTCTCCGTGATGAAGCCGCCGTCGTAGGTGACGTTTGCGTAGGCGTCAAGATCCAGGGAGTTGAGGTCGGCGAGCGAGGCGATGCGCCCGGGCAGGAAGTAAGACACCGTAACCATAGTGTCTATTTTTTCTTCTATGGGCGCCTCAGGAGTGCCGATTCCCGTCAACTGAACGGTAGTAAGGCGCCTTGCCGCCATCAGTCCGTAGAACTCGCCGTCACGCACGGGGGCACCAATATTGAGTTTGATAGTGTAGACTCCGGAAGTGTCCGCCGTCATGCTTACGGCGGTTATGGCGGGACGCTGGGGGACGGTGGTGTGCGCTACGGCGTCCGGGATGCCGCGGCCCTTTACCGTAACCTCGACTTCGTCTCCCGGAGAAGGAGAGGCGTCTACCAGCAGCATATGGCCGTTCCAGGACGACATCTCCCCGTCTTCTGAAACTTTTACGGCCTTGCCGTTTATGGTTACAGTAACGTCCGAAGGGCTGAAAGGGTACTTTTCCTTAGACAGGGACCCGAACGCGGGCTCGGCATAGGATACAATCATACCGTTGCCGCAGCCGGCCTGAGGGAGGTACTGCACGTGGATTGCGGGCTCGGACACATTGTCCAGCTCGAAACGGATCTCGCAGGAGGCGGCGGCCAGGGCGCAGGCAATCAATATGGGCAGTCTCTTATCCATATCTTCAGAATTTGAACCCCACGCTTACGGTAGGAATGATGGGTACAAGGCCGTATGCCAGGCCGTAGAACTCGCCTTTCTCGTCTGTCTGAAGCATGGCGAATGCAGCATTCAGGTGATTGTAGACGTTGTAAATGCTCACGTTGACGTTGAACTCGGTGCCGTTGCGGAGCTTGCGGGTGAAGTCTGCGCCGATGTCGAGCCTGTGATAATCGGGCAGCGACGAATTGTAGGGAGCCTGAAACAGCAGCGAGGAGATGCTGTCTCCGTAATTGATGACGTGGGTGGGAAGGGTGATGCGGTTGCCGCTGTGGTAGTTCCAGTTCCAGAAAAGGCTGATGCCCTTGGTGGGACGCCATGTGCCCACGAGGTTGATTTTGTGGCGGTTGTCGTTGCGGTCGGGGAAGGGGAAGGAATACCAGGCGTCGAACTGCCGCATGCTCCAGGAGAGCGTGTAGTAGGCCGAAAGCTCAATCTTGGGTTTGCGGAACGTAGCCTCGAACTCAAAGCCCCAGGACTTGCCCTTTCCGGGCGTGAAGGAGGTTTCCCAGTTCACTAGCGGCGGGTAGAAGGCGTTTGCCCCGTTGTACGCGAGCATGTTGTCCATCGTCTTGTACCATCCCTCCAGGTTGATTTCCCAGGGACCGGGGGTAAAGTACAGGCCGCCCGCCACCTGGTCGGACATCATAGGACCGGCGCCCCAGGTGGAGGGCATCCAGCTGTTGGTGGGCAGTTCGATGTACATCGCGGACACAAGATGCGAGTACTGGCTCATGCGGGTGTACGACATCTTGGCACAGATGTCTTTGGTAATAAGCCACTTGAATGCGGCGCGCGGCTCCACACGGCCCCAGGTGAGGGGCTTGGTGACGAACAGGGACGCGCGCATGCCCGCGTTAAGCGTTATATTATAGGTGAGGAAAATCTCGTCCTCAATATACAGGGCGGGCTCGAACGCGTCGTACGCGCCTCCCTTTGTGTCTGTGTCTGTCTGAAGGTCCACGCCCGGGAACTGCTGGCTCTGCTCGTAGGTGCGGGAAACGTTGTAGTGATGATAGATCTGCGACGTTCCGAAGCGGACGTGGTGCGAAGAGTTGGGGAACCAGTCCAGGTCGTACTTTATGCCGGCATCGGACACGGCGCTGATGTTGTGGTCTGACATTGCGATGCTCATCGACTCCTGCTCCATCTTTTCAGTGATGTCGAAAGAGTAGCCAACGTCTGAGCCGCTGCGGGACCAGTAGCCCAGGAGCTTGCTGCGCAGCTGCTTGGAGAAATCGTAGTTCCAGGCAACGTTGGCGGTGGTGGTGCCCCACTTGGTGCCGATGTCCAGCTTCATGCCGGTGCCCAGGGTACGTGTACCGTCGTTAAGGCCGGCGTGCAGGTTGTCAAGCCCCCAGTAGAAACCGGCGTTGAGCTTGCTGCGGTCGGAGAAAATATGGGTTACGCGGGCGTTGAAATCCGTCATGGAGTAGCCGCCGTTCACTTTGGTATCTTCTCCGTTCTTCCAGTTGGCGTAGGCGATGGCGGGAACGGTGACGACATCCAGCCAGGAGCGGCGCAGGCCGACGTTGAACGACGTGCGTCCGGGGACGATGGGCCCCTCTGCGTGCACACGCCCGTCTATGAGGCCGATGGATACGTTGCCGTGGTACTTGAGCATATCTCCCTCGGACGTTTCTACATCCACTACTGATGACAGACGGCCTCCGTAGCGGGCCGGGAAGCCGCTTTTGTAGAAATCGAGGTTGTCTACCACATCAGTATTGAAGCTGGAGAACAGGCCTCCGAAGTGGGTGATGTTGTAGAGCGGCACGCCGTCCAGCAGGAAGAGGTTGTCGTTGCCGTCGCCGCCGTGGACGTACAGCCCCGAGGAGAGCTCGTTGCCCGCCGCCACGCCCGGAAGGATCTGCAGCTGCTTTATGATGTCCGGACTGCCGAAGACGGCCACCCCGCTGCGGAGCTTGTCTCCGTCTATGCGGGTGAGGCCGGTCTGGGTGGTGTTGCGCATCTTCTCCTTTACGGCCGTTACGTAAGAGGTCTGGAGCGTGTCGCGGCGTTCTGCCTCCTGCGCACGAACGGTTGCGGCCGCCAAAAAGACGGCCGCAACGATGAGAGATGTGCGGATTGGATTCATTACTTGTTTACCTGGAAACGGGCATTGCCGGTAGCGAACCAGTCACACATCTGGCGCGCTGCGGCAAGACCGGCGTTGATGTTGGCCTCGGATGTCTGGGCTCCCATTTTCTTGGGGGTGGCGAAGACGCGAAGGCCGAACTGCTCACGCAGGGCTGCGTAGTTGTCAGGAGCAACATCGGTGACGTACATAATGTCCGGACGGTCTTCCAGAGCCTTGCGGAGGCCTTCCTCGTCTATGACCTCCTTGCGGGCGGTGTTTACGAGGGTGGCACCCTTGGGCATACTGGTTATAAGGTCGTAACCAATGCTGCCGATGGTCTGGGGAGTGGCGGGGAGGTGGATGCTCACGAAGTCGGAAGTGGAATAGAGTCCCTCCAGGGATGCCGCGGGCTCCGCTCCGCCGGAAATGCTCGGCTCTGCGCTGAGGAACGGGTCTATGGCCTTGACCTTCATACCCAGGGCCTTTGCCTTGGCGCCCACCAGACGGCCTACGTTGCCGAAGGCCTGGATGCCGAGGGTGCGGCCGCTGATTTCCCT
>JAGCCD010000255.1 GCA_017651785.1 Bacteroidales bacterium | reverse complement strand
GGCCAGCTCCCCGACAAGGAAGGCCAGATGTACCACGCAGAAGTTGACGACTTCTATCTCGTCCCCACCGCAGAGGTGCCCGTAACCAACATTTTACGCGACGTCATCCTCGCGGCGGACCAGATTCCCCAGCGCCTTACCGCATACACCCCTTGCTTCCGCAGGGAGGCGGGTTCCTACGGCAAGGACGTCCGCGGTCTCAACCGCCTGCATCAGTTCGATAAAGTGGAGATCGTGCGCGTAGAGAAGCCGGAAGACAGCTACAAGGCACTGGACGAGATGGTCGCCCACGTAGAGAGCCTGGTGAACAAGCTCGGCCTCAAGTACAGGATCCTCCGTCTGTGCGGCGGAGATATGTCCTTCACTTCCGCCATCACCTACGATTTCGAGCTTTGGAGCGCCGCACAGGGCCGCTGGCTCGAGATCAGCTCCGTCTCCAACTTCGAGACATACCAGGCCAACAGGCTTCACCTGCGCTACCGCGACGAGAACGGCAAGACCCAGCTCGCCCACACGCTTAACGGCAGCTCGCTCGCCCTTCCCCGCGTAGTCGCAGCCCTGCTTGAGGACAATCAGACCCCGGAGGGAATAATCATCCCCGAGATCCTCCGTCCATACACGGGTTTCGACAGGATTGACTAAGTCCCGCACCATACTCGGCATCGACCCCGGAACCAACCTGCTTGGCTTCGGGGTTGTGCGTGTGGATGCGGCAGGCAAGCCCCATTATGTGGATATGGGCGTGCTCGATATACGCAAGGTGGACGACTCATACGAGAAGCTCCGTATCATCTTCAACAAGGTTTCCGCCCTGTGCGAACTGCATCAGCCGCAGGACCTGGCGATAGAATCGCCCTTCTACGGCCGTAACGCCCAGGTTATCCTCAAGCTCGGAAGGGCTCAGGGCGCGGTTATGTCCGCCGCCCTCATGAAAGGCGCCGACGTGTTCGAGTACGCGCCGCGCAAGGCAAAACAGGCCATCTGCGGCAACGGAGCTGCATCCAAGGAGCAGGTGGCGCTTATGGTAGAAAAGACGCTGGGCATAGACATAGACCCCAGTCACTTAGACGCAACGGACGCGCTGGCGCTTGCAATGTGCCATTATTATTCGCTCACAAATCCTCTTGCGGGCAAGTCCTCGGGCGGCAGTTGGGAAAAATTCATCGCCGCCAATCCGGACAGAATAAAATAATTGTTTCCAGTTAGTTAATCTTTTCGTATCTTGCTGCGTCTAAAGGAAGGTTAAATATTGGTTATGAATAGTTTGAACAAGATACTCTGCCTGGTGGGCGCCCTGCTCATAGGCGCAAATGCTTTTGCCCAGCACTCCCTGAAGGCCGTACTGCTGGACGAGTCGAACGGTGAGGCCGTAGGCTTTGCAACCGTTTCCCTCACAAAGCAGGGTGAGCAGAAACCCTCCAAGTACGTCCTCTCAGACAGCGACGGAAAGGTAGAGATCCACGGCATCCAGAACGGCACCTATCACTTCAAGGCCGAGCTCCTTGGATACAAGGATTTCGAGAAAGAGATAAAGATCCCCGACGTAAAGGACCTTGGAGACATCAAGATGGTCCCCGACCGCGAGCAGCTTGACGCCGCATCCGTTTCTGCCGTGGGCAACCCCATCATCGTGAAGAAGGACACCATAGAATACAACGCCAGTTCTTTCAAGACAACAGACAACGACGTACTGGAAGACCTTCTCAAGAAGCTCCCGGGATTCGACGTTTCCGAGGACGGCTCCATAACCATCAACGGCAAGACCGTCAACAAGATAACCATCGACGGAAAAACCTTCTTCCTGGACGACCCTCAGCTCGCCTCGAAGAACATCCCCGCCAAGGTCATCAGCAAGCTTAAAGTCATAGACAAGAAGTCCGAGCAGGCCGAATTCACCGGCATAGACGACGGCGAGGAAGAGACTGTCATAGACCTGAGCGTGCGTCCCGGCATGATGAAGGGAACCTTCGGCAACGTAATGGCCGGCGGCGGACACGACATCCCCTCTACCGACGTACAGGGCGACTGGCGCTATCAGACTGCAGCCTTCGTGGGCAAGTTCACGGAGAAGACCCAGCTCTCCTTCATAGCCAACGGCAACAATACCAACAACCGCGGCTTCAACGACCTGTCCGGTTCCATGATGGGCAATATGCGCGGCGGTGGCGGCGGCTTCGGCGGCGGCGGTTTCGGCGGCTGGGGCGGACGCAACGGCATCACCACCTCCTGGATGGGCGGCGTGAACGGCGCCTGGACCCTGTTCGACAACAAAATGGACCTCAGCGGCAACTACCTTTACAACAATACAAGAAGGTACGTAGAGGAGCAGAGCTCCCGCACCACATACCTGCAGGACTACGACCAGATATACAACTCTGACGGCATAAACGACACCCGCTCCTGGGGTCACCGTTTTGGCGTGCGCCTGGACCACAAGTTCTCGTACAACACGTCCGTAGTCTTCCAGCCGCAGATCAACTTCGGCGGAGGAAACTTCCTCCAGACCAGCGACTACAACACAGACTACGACAAGGACGGCGCCATCAGCAAGATAAACAAGGGTAACTCCGCCAATACCGGAGACAACCGCAACTTCAACGCAAGCGGTTTCGCCCTCTTGCGCCAGCGTCTTGGAAAGCCCGGCAGAACCCTTACCGTAATGGGCCGCTACAGCTTCTCCAACAACGATCTCAACTCCTTCAACAAGTCCACGGTCCTGTCTTCCTACATCTCCGACGACAACTGGGGCAACACCCAGCTCACGGACCAGAAGATAGACCAGAACAGCAAATCCCACTCCCTGTTCGGCCGCGTCACATACACCGAGCCTCTGGGAGAGGGCTTTTTCGTAGAGGCCAACTACGGCTACAGCTGGTCCCGTTCTTCATCGGAGAAGAATACGTACGACAATACCAACGGCGGCGCCTTTGACCCGTACTACTCCAACAGCGTAGTGAACGACAGCAAGCGTCACGATATGGGCGCCAACTTCATGTATCAGAACGAGAAGTTCCACGCCCAGGTGGGTCTGTCCGCCCAGCCCATCACCACCCACAACGAGACCTATCGCGCAGGCCAGCAGCTTGACCCGTACGACGACACCCGCTGGCGTTTCGCCCCCAGCGGAATGCTGTGGTGGGAAATGGGAGAGAACGCAAGCATGCGCATGTTCTACCGCGGCTCGTCCGAGCAGCCCAGCGTGTCGCAGCTCATCCCGGTGCCTGACAATACCAACCCCCTGCGCGTCAGCTTCGGTAACCCCTACCTGGCCCCTTACTTCAGGCACGGCATCAACGGAGACTACCGCTTCAACAACAAGAAAACGTTCGCATCCGTGAACGTGCGCTTCAACGGATCGTACACCAAGGATCCCATTACCACCGCAACGTGGTACGGCTCCAACGGTGCGGCATATTCAATGCCCTTCAACGGCAACGATTCCTTCAACTTCGGCGGCAACATCTTCGCCAACCTGCCTCTCGGCCAGTCCGGCTTCTCCATCAGTGAGATGGCAAGGGCCAACTACAGCACCAGCTCCTCCTTCGTGGGCGGCAACGACGTGTCGGCCCAGAT
>JAGCCD010000254.1 GCA_017651785.1 Bacteroidales bacterium | reverse complement strand
GTTGTTGAACTTGCTGTACCAGAAGCAGTGGGGGAGGTTGTCAACGGCTTCTGCCGGCCATGAAGCGTACAGGTTGCTAGTGCATTCCTCGTTCTCGTAGGGGATGATTTCTATTGTCTTGGTTGCCTTGCGGCCGTCGGAAGAAATATCTGAGGACTCGAGCGTAACAGTAACCTGATTCTTGGCATATTCGCCGTGCACCACGATATCATCTCCGGCCACCCACTTTGTCTTCAGGCTGCCGGAGGGCAGCACGAAGTTCACCGTGAGGGTTACGGGCTCAATGTCCGGAACCGGTTCGGGCTCGGGGTTATCGGGCTTGTCAGGGTTGTCGGGAGTGCAGGAAGCGAGCATCGCCGCCGCGCTTACAGCGGCGATGGCATATAGGATTTTCTTAAGATCGATCATGACTGTGCTGTTTTATTCATCCCAGTTCATAGGAGGAGTGTACTCGTACCATTCCATAACAGCGCTGCCGGACTTGTCTACACCAAGATACATATTTACATTGGTGCCCCAGGTGACCGATCGCAGCATGTTCTCGGACGTGTCAAAGCTGCCGGCTTCTACACCGTTCACCAGATAGGTTACGTGGCAGTGCTCGGCGCCGCTCGGGTCGAACTGGTAGGTAATCTCGATGGGCTGGGTGAAGTCGCAGGCGTTATATGCGTCGATTCTCGGCTTGTTGCCGTCGCCGGCCACATTGAAGTCGAAGCTGATCTTTCCTTCTGCAGGACGTATGTCGAACTTCAGCTCGCAGCCTTCGTCGAAACAGAACCAGTGCCTTACACGGATAGCCTCTGCCGCAGCGGGATTGGCAACGTAATCTTTCCAGCGGAAGGTGTAGTTGCCGAAAGGCATGCTGCTGTTGTGCAGACGGGACTGGGCGGCAAAGAGGCTGCCGACATCCTTCGTGTACACGGGAGGATTGGCCCAGTCTGACGACCAGTTGCCAATCTCTTCATTATCCATGATATGGCGGGTGGACTTGATGGGATATGCCTGTTTGATGACAATCTCTTTCTCGGCCACTGCGTCTCCGGGATTGTTTGCGATGGTCTTGATGACTATGCTGCTCTTGCGAAGGGATGTGCCGGCGGAATTGTCCTGAAGGGTGAGCCTGAGGATGTCGTTTCCTTCGTGGCCGTCGGGGTTGTCAATGGAGAACCAGTCGGTCTCACCGCCTTTCTCTGCAACCCACCTGGAGTTGGATACCACGCTGAGTTCTACCGAAAGCTGGTCGTAACCGGCGCGGATCTCGAAGGTCTCGGGATCAAGCTGAACGCCGTCCTGGGTGAATTTCACCACGGCGCGCTCTTCTCCGTGGCGGTCGTAAACGGCCACGGCCGCGTAGCGTTTCTCTCCGGCATTCTCTCCTGCGGTCACCTTGACTGTCCCGTCCAGTTTGCCTGTGGCACCGTCGGCGATCTTGAGCCAGTCGCCCTCAATCACCTTGGCGCTCCAGTCCTGGTTGGAGTTTACGCCGAACTCTATCTCGCCGCCTTCCTTCTCGAACAGCAGGCCCCCGTCAAGGTCGGATGCGGGTACGTTGAGGTATGCGATTCCTTTCTGGTGGACGGTGACTTGCTTGCCCACACGGCCGTCGCTTGCAATCTCTATGACGTCTGTGCGGTCGTCCAGTTCCGTGTTGTCGTAATACTGCACGCGGACCGTGGTGTTTTCTCCGAGGCCCACGCGCACGAGGGAGTCGGCCGTGGCCTCACCCTCCTCTATGTCAATGATGCACCATACGGGATGACAGCTCTTGATTGTCCACGGCTTTGTGGACTTCACCACAATGGTGAAGGGCTTGGGGGACAGGGCGTCCAGATTGTAGCTGTCGGCCACCCTGTACCTCAGATCCACATAGTCGTCCGGATAATCCGGTTGCTTCTCCACGCAGCCGGAAAGCCATACCAGAATGGCTGCGGCGGTGCAGAAAAGTGTCAGTATCTTTTTCATCTTCCTGCGGTTTTATTCGCCCTTGAGGGTTATGTCGCAACTCTTTACGATGTACCAGCTGTCGTCGTCCTTGGAAGACTCGAAGCCGAAGAAGTAATGTCCGCCGGATTCGGGATCGTCCACGAAAGGTGACGGGCTTGAGAGCGACGCCATTGACGTGCCGTTATAGAAAAACTCCAGATGGATGTTTCCGGGCGTCTCGGTGTCGGGAACGAAGTCTACCTGATAGGTCTTGAGTGCATTGAGCTCATCCTTGGAGATGGAGAACTTGGCGGTGTTGTACGATGTATTGCCACCGTTGGTGCGCAGACGCTTGTTGCCGTCCAGGTTCACCTGGCACTGGAGCTCGGAGTTGCCGGTCAGTCCTGCGTCGTGCGTGCTGAGGCAGAGGTGTCCCTTGTCTCCGAAGTGAACGTCTCCCATTGTGAGAACGATGGAAGCGTAGCGGATCCTGTCCTTAGTGGTGACCCTGGGCTTGTCGCTGCTTGCGGAGAACTTGACGCTGCCGTCCTCAAGGACTTCGCAGCCGCCGCTGAGTTCGAAGTTGCAGTCCTGTGAAACCTCCACGGTGCTGCTTACATCGCCGAAGTCGCCTGATGCGGGCTTGATGGTGATCACTGCCGTGCGTGCCTTGAACTTGTTGTTGAAAGGAGCGGAAACCACTACCTTGTCGGCCTCCTTTACCACGGTGAAGTCGCTGTTGTCGCACTCTACGACCCAGTTCATGGTGGTCTTGACGCCAAGCTCAAGCGTGCCGCCCATGCGGTCTATTACGGGCTCTTCTACGGGCAGAAACTCGAGCGACTGACCCTTCTGGTTAACCTCGAAGGAGACCTTGTCTTCTCCGGCGCTCACCGTAACGGTGGCTTTGCGGGAGACGGAGGCGTTGGCCGCGGCGGTAGCATTGATTGTCTGCACGGTGCCGTCGCCAACTCCGGAGTTCTTGTCAAAGCTGAGCCACTGCTCGTCCGAACGGACCTCCCAGGCGAGGTTGGTCTCTATTGTGAAGGGGAGAGTGTTGCCTTCGGCCTCGAAGACGTCGATCACACCCTGCACGAAGAGCTTGCCCTTGCGGGTCTGGTTGATGACGATTTTATAGGTAGTGTCGGTTCCCTCGCTGCTCAGGGTGAGGGTTGCGCTGCGGTCCTGATAGTTGGGATTGGCAACCGCGTTAATTACGATGTCCTCGCTCAGGCTTGAGAAAGCGCTTGAGACGGGGGATACTTTGAGCCATTCGGCCTTCTCGTAGCCGGTGATGGTCCAGGGTGTGGTGGACGCCACCTTGAAGGATACGGCCTGCGGTTTGTCTCCCTGGATGGTATAGGTTTCCAGGGCGTCGCACTCCAGTTTGGCGACAGCCTGATCCGGTGTCATCTGCGTGTCTACGTAGAACTGCTGGCAAGCTGCAGCTAGCAGTCCGACGGACAGAATTTTGACTATGGTTTTCATATTGCGTTATATTTTATTCGGTTAAACTGCTACCATCCATTGTTCTGCGGATTGAGGTTAGAGTTGCAGAAGAGTTCCTTCTGGGGTATGGGATAGAGGTACATCCTGTCGGCCCAGGTACGGCGCTCCACCATGGCGCGGCTGTATTCCAGCTTCTCGCCGGTCTTGACAATATTCACGCCGTCTATCTGTGTCTGGGTGGCGGAGCCTATCTTCCAGCGGCGCACATCCCAGAAACGGTGGTCCTCGAAGGCGAACTCGACTCTCCATTCACGCTGCACTGCAGCCTTGAAGGCATCGTAGCCCCTTGCCGTCACAGCCGGCATTCCGGCCTTTGTACGCACCTGATTAAGGGCTGCGCGGGCGGAAAGATGAAGGGTTCCGTCGGTCTTGTCGGGATCGTGGAAGTACTCGTTGGCTGCCTCGGCATAGCTCAGGAGAGCCTCGGCGTAACGGTAAACGATCCAGGCGTGCTTGCAGGATACCGTAGCTTCAGGAGTGAAGTCTGTGAGCGTCTGGATGTACTTGCGAAGGTAGTAGCCGGTGGGAGTGCCGAGGTCTGCGCGGGTTGCGGAGTAGTCTGCACCGCCAACGAAGGTCTCTATCTCGGTATCCTTGAGCATCATGCCGTTGCCCAGTATTGTACGCTCAAAGCGGGGATCGCGGCCCTTGTAGGGATTGTTTACGTCGAAGTCGGGATCGTCTGTCTGCCATCCGTTCGCGGTAAGGGTGACGTCATATCCGCCCAGCGTCTGGAATGCGTCCACGAGGTTCTGGGTGGGGTATGTGCCCGACATGGAGGTACGGTCTCCCTGGGTGAAGCGTACGGGGAAGTTGTAACGCTCGAAGCTTTGGCTGTCGCTGCGCCTGATGAACATTATCACCTCGGGCGACAGGAACCACTGGTCTTCCTTCACTACGCCGTTCTCTACCTTGCCTTGGGTGGAGAACAGGTCGGGATCGAGCTGGTATTTGCCAGATTCAATGAGGTCCTGAGCCGCTTTGGCGGCCTCGAGCCACTTCTGGTTGTCTCCGCTCTCGTTGAACAGGGGGCTGGCGGCGTACAGCAGTGCCTTGGCCTTAACCGCCATTGCGAATCCACTGGTTACGCGGCCGTACTCGTCGTCCAGCATGCCGATGTAGGAAGAAGGCAGCTTGTTGATGCAAGTGTCACACTCTGCGACGATGTATTTGATTACGTCGTCGAAGGGAGTCTTCTCAATGCTGTTGGCTTCCTCTATGGTGAGCATCTTGTCGGGGACGGGGATATCGCCGTAGCGGCGTGCCAGCTCAAACAGGTAGTAAGCCTTGAGGAGGCGAGCCTCGTAAGGGTAATACTTGAGATGCTCGAGCCACTGGCTGTACTTTGCATTGTACTTGTAAATGGAAAGGTCCACGTTCTGGATGGATTCCAGGAACTCCCAGGTGGAGCGTATGGCGTTGTAGAGCGACCACTGCGTGTCTACCGTAGAGAGTGCCGACCAGTTGCCGTTGTTGTAGCGCTGCACCGTTGCGGAAGGGTCGCCGAACTCGGCGTCGTCGCATCCGCAGTCGCGCATGGCGTCGCTTACGGCCACTATGTCCTTTCCGGGCATGTAGCCGTAGATGTTGGTGAGCATCTTCTGGACGTTGCTGTAGGTGGAGTACATTGACTCACGCTCGTACAGGCCGGAAGTCTCGTCGAAATCCAGGAAGTTGCAGCCTGCCACAAGCAGGACGGCTGATATAATGTATGCTAACTTTTTCATATCGTTTCCCGGTTTAGAAGTTGAACTTTACGCTTCCCCAGATCACCCTTGTGGCGGGATAGGCCACCTGCAGCTGCTCGGGGTCTGCGAACTTGATGTTGTCCAGGCTGAAGAGGTTGGTGCCGTTTAGCGAAACGGTGGCGTCGCAGATCTTCAGCACGTTCCTTGAGATTGTATAGGAAACGCCCACGTTGCGCAGCTTGATGAAGGAACCGTCACGGTACCACAGGGAATTGCTGCGGTAGTTGTTGTCTCCTTCAAGCGTGGTGAGGCGCGGCATGGTAGCGGTGGTTGCAGTCTCCGGAGTCCAGGGAACCTCGCGGGCGAGGAAGGTGTCGGAGATGGTGCTGTTGCCGGAAAGGGGCTGGTACAGAGGGGAATCCATAAGGCTCACGGTAACTCCCGTAACGCCCTGGAAATCAGCGAATACCTTGAATCCCTTGTAACCGGCGTGCAGGCCGAAGCCGAACTCCACAAGAGGAGTGCTGCTGCCGAACATCTTAACGACGTCCTGGCTGTCGATGATGCCGTCGCCGTTCTGGTCGCGGTATTTCAGGTCGCCGGGCCTCACGTCGCCGAAGGTCTGTCGGGGAGAGTTGTTGATCTCCATCTGGTTCTGGAAGATGCCGATTACCTCGAGGCCGTAGCGCTGGCCCACGGGATTGCCCTTGTGGTACAGATAGTCGTAAGGCTGGAAGGCCTGTCCGTCGTCTATCACCTTTGTGAAGAGCCATCCGCCGTTGGCATACAGGCCGTAGTCGAAGTCTCCTGCCTTGTCGTTCCACGCAAGAGCTGCGTCTACGCCTCTGTAGCGGTACTCACCGAGGCTCTGCTCGCTGATGCCGATACCGATGACTTCCGAAATGTTGGAAGGTTCGATGAGGATGTTGCTCCTCTGCTCCCAGAAACCGTCTACGCTCGCGCTCAGGCGGTCTCCAAACAGGCGCGTCTCAATTCCGACGGTTGCCTTGTTGGAGCGCTCGGGAGCCAGGGTGATGGCGGCCATGTCGCCTTCTGCCCGGCCGGAATAGCCGTTGGGCTGGGCTCCGTTACCAAAGTAGAAGCTGTGGCCGTTGCTGGAGCCGTATGCCTGGCGCCAGAGCTCGTGCTCAAGGTCTGCGTCGGAACCGGAAAGGCCCCATGAAGCGGAAGCCTTGACGTAAGGCGCCTCTGAAATGACCGC
>JAGCCD010000253.1 GCA_017651785.1 Bacteroidales bacterium | reverse complement strand
GTATGTGGACGACAGCACTCTCAACTGGCAGCTGCGCTCGGTGCTGGAGTCCTCCGGCGTAAGCGTAAAGACCGGAAGCACTCCGGTGGCGATGGCCAAGGCCGTAAAGAACCCGTTCGAAGTTGCCGGTATGCGCGCCTGCCACATTCGCGACGGCGTTGCCATGGTGCGCTTCCTCTACTGGCTGGAGAAGTCCATCCGGGCAGACCGACGTCTCACCGAGTGGGACGCCTCCGTGCACCTTCAGAGCCTTCGCGCGGCGGACGACCGCTACCGTGGCGACAGTTTCGAAACCATATCGGCTTACGGCCCCGGAGCCGCCCTGCCGCATTATGTCACCCCGCATCAGGACGCTCCCGAGCTTGAGCCACACGGCCTCTACCTGTGCGATTCCGGCGGCCAGTACACCGACGGCACCACAGACATCACCCGCACCGTGCCTCTTGGCGAGTGCACTCAGCTTGAGAGGGAAGACTATACCATCGTGCTCAAGGGACATATCGATCTGGCAATGGCTGTATTCCCCGAGGGAACGCCCGGAAGCCGCCTGGACGTGCTTGCACGCGAGCCGCTGTGGCGTACCGGACGCAACTTCGGTCACGGCACCGGCCACGGCGTAGGGTACTTCCTCTGCGTGCACGAGGGCCCTCACGATATGAGGCAGAACCTCAACCCCGTACCCTTCCAGCCGGGTATGATAGTGTCCGACGAGCCCGGCATCTACCGCGAGGGCTTGCACGGAGTAAGGCACGAAAACCTGCTTCTGTGCGTCAGCAAAGGGGAAAACGAGTTCGGCAAGTGGCTTGGCTTTGAGCCCCTTACCCTCTGCCCGTTCGACACGTCCATACTGGAAACCTCCCTTCTTGACAAGGCAGAGGCGGACTGGCTGAACAGTTATCACGCGCTTGTTTACGATACCCTTGCACCCCTTCTGGAGCCGGAAGTGGCCCGATGGTTGCAGGGAAAATGCCGGAAAATCGCTATTTTTGCAGAATAAATACGTAATAATATGGAAAGAGAAGACCCCCTGGAGAGGATTGAACGCAAGGAACGCGAACGCAAGCAGAAGGGCGGCGGCGCAAAGGCCGTAATGTTCGTTATGATTGCCGTGGCGCTGGCGCTGGCCGGAGCCCTTGCCTATGTCCTCTGGCAGAAAAATTCACTGGTAAGCGAGCTCCAGACAGACAAGGAGGCCCTTACCGAGCAGATAGTCGCCCTTCAGAACGACTATGAGAACCTTTCTTCCGACTACGACTCCATCAACCTTCAGCTGGATTCTTCCCGCGAGGAAGTCGCCCAGCTGGTAGACCGCATCAAGAATACAGAGGCTACCAACAGGGCCAAGATGCGTCAGTACGAGAAAGAACTCGGCACGCTGCGCTCCATTATGCGCGGCTACATCGTGCAGATAGATTCCCTTAACCAGCTCAACCACAAGCTTACGGCAGATGCCGCCGCCGCGCGCCGTGAGGCAGCCGAGCACCGCAAGCTCAACGAGCAGCTCACCGCCCAGGTGGAAGACCTGTCCAGCAAGGTTGTCACGGGCTCCGTAATCAAGGCCCGCGGCCTGAGGCTGGAGGCCTACAACAACGCCGGCAAGGTTATAGACCGCAGCAAGAGCGTCACCCGCCTGCTCGCCACGCTCAGCCTGGTAGAGAACGCCCTTGCGGAACCGGGCCCCGTGCGTGTGTACATCAGGGTAAAGGATCCAAACGGCAACCTGCTTGACGACGGCCGCGGAACCACCTTCACCTATGCCGGAGAAACCCTCCCCGCAACCGCCTCCCGAGAGGTGGACTACGAGGGCCAGGAGGTAGAGCTCAGCATCTACGTGAACAACATTCCCGCGTTCGAGAAAGGCATCTACACCTGCGAGGCCTATACCTCCCAGGCGCGCCTTGGAAGCTGTGAGTTGATGCTCCGCTAGTGATCTACGTCCACATACCGTTCTGCCGGAGCAGGTGCATCTATTGCGGATTCTACTCCAACACGGTGGCACCGGGCAGCGCTTTCGCAGACGAGGTATGTGCTGAGGCTGTTCGCAGAAAGGAAGAAATAGCCGCGTCGTCGGCAATCAATACGCTTTATATAGGAGGCGGCACCCCATCGGTGCTGCCTCTTGCCGATTTGGGCCGCATAGCAGATGCCTGCGGAGGACGGAACTACAGCGAATGGACGGTTGAGGTTAACCCAGACGACGTTACTCCTCCGTATGCCCGCGGCCTGCGGGAGCTGGGCGTAAACCGCGTGAGTATGGGCGTGCAGTCCCTGGACGACGGTATCCTCCGCTGGATGAACCGCCGGCACAGCGCAGGCGGGGCACGCCGTGCATTCAGGCACCTGCGTGAGGCCGGATTCGACAATATCAGCGTCGATATCATACTGGGAATCAACGGTTTAAGCCTTGAGATGCTGCGCGCTACCGTGCAGGAGATCGTTTCCTGGCGCCCCGAGCATATTTCCGCCTATGCGCTGTCCGTAGACGACGGCAGCAGGCTCGGTGCCCTCTGCCGCGAAGGCAAATACTCCGAGATTGACGGCGACGACCACTACGCCCTTGTCTGTTCCGCCCTTGCCGCAGCCGGCTATGAGCATTATGAAGTGTCCAACTGGGCGCTTCCCGGCCGCCGTGCGGTGCACAATTCGGCTTACTGGACCCGCGCCCCATATGTGGGCCTGGGCCCCGCCGCCCATAGTTTGCTTGCCGGAGACATCCGCTGCTGGAACTCAAATGACATTTCCGGCTGGAGGGAGAAAGGCCGCGAAGCGCTCACGGACAAGGAGATTTGGGAAGAGAAAGTGATGCTGGGCCTGCGCACCGCAGACGGCGCACCGCAGCAGTTGCTGCCCGGCAATAGCGGCCTGCTGGTACCGTCCGCCATTCCCGGCAACCTCCGTATCCCCGAGGACCGCTGGTTCGTTGCCGACGGCATAATCTCCGGCATCCTGTCCCAAGGCTAAAGCATTAATCCCCAGCCCCTTACGCAAAAACCTCTGGGAGTATTTCCCAGAGGTTTT
>JAGCCD010000252.1 GCA_017651785.1 Bacteroidales bacterium | reverse complement strand
GGGGAAATCCTTGAGATAACAGGCAGCGTACCCGAGCTCAAGGCCCGGGTACGGTTTGACGAATTGGGGGAGAAGCTCCTCCTGCTCAAATATGCCAAGATGCGTCCGCTGAAGGACTAGTCAAGCATTTCCATTAGAGCGTCAAGGTTGCGGCGGTCTTTCTTTGTGGGACGGCCGGTTCCTTTTTCCCTTCGCAGAACTATAGTTTCCTTGGGGGCGTGGAATTTTGCCCTCTCGCTCTCCGGGGTGAGGTCTTCCAGAAAATCGGGCACAAGCTGGGCTCCCATTCTGGCGGAGCTGAGCTGCAGAACTTTATACGGTAGCAGCGCCGGGCCCTTGTGAACCTCCAGCATATCACCAACCTTCACGGCCTTGCCGGGCTTTGCCGGCGCGCCTCCTATGCGGACCTTGTTGCCGTTGCAGGCCTCCGTTGCCTCCGAACGGGTTTTGTAAATGCGGACCGCCCAGAGGTATTTGTCTATCCTTATGCTGTCCATGGCTATTCTGTTACGAGGAAAAGGGCGTGCTTTACTTCTTCTACTTTTGATTTGTCCGGCAGAAGGGCGTCGGCAATTGTGAGAGCGAAGGGGATTGCATGCCCTGCGGAGCGGCCGGTGATTATGCGTCCGCAGCGTACTGCGGGCTTGGGCGTAAAGACGGCGCCTTTGGCCACCAGAGCGTCCTGGAAGCCGTCAAAGCAGGTGAATTCCAGTCCCTGGACGTCGTCTAACTCGCTCAAAACCAGGCCGGGAGCGGCGCAGATTGCAGCAAGGGTGCCGCCGGCTTTGTAATGCGCCTTCATTGCCTTGATGAGAGGCTTGCACTCGGCCAGACTCTTTGAGCCGGGCATGCCGCCGGGGAAGATCATGACGTCCCAGGGCTCGGTGCCGGCGCCGCTGGTTTCCATGTCTTCAAGTATCCATTCCGCTTCTACGTCTACGCCGTGGGAGCTGGTTACGGAGAGATCTTTCTTTATTGAAACGAGTTCTACCGGCAGGCCGGCGCGGCGTAGGACGTCACAGGTGGCAAGGGCCTCCATGTCTTCGAATCCGTCTGCGAGGAAAATGTTGATGCCTTTCATAATCTGTGGAGATTTGTTCCTGCAATATACTTATTTTTCAGTAAATTTGCCGGCAAATGGACGAAAAAAAGCTATACCCCTTCGGTTTCTGTGCCCTCGCCGACTCCTATGAGTGGGGCACCGACGAATTCCTTCTTGCAGACCTTGGCTACCGCGACTCCCTTGTGCGGGACGGCTGGTTGGCCGGCAACAGCATGAGCGAAGTAATGGACACCTATATGGACCGCGTTGTGGGAGAGAACGCCTTCGAGTTCTGGGGGCGTCAGTTCCCTCTGCAGGTCAAGCGCTTAAGCGTAAAGGGCACTATGCCCCTCCGCGTGCATCCGGACGGAGAAACCGCCGTGCAGCGCTACGATTTCCTCGGCCGCGAGAAGCTCTGGTACGTAGTGAGCGCCGGGGCAGACGCCCGCATCATGGCTGGCTGGGCCCAGGATACAGATGCCACTGAGGTGTGGAACAAGTGCATGGACGGTACGGTAGGGGACTTGCTCAAGTCTTTCCCCGTCAAGGCCGGGCAGTTTCTCCGCATCCCTCCCGGAACGCCCCACGCCGCAAGCGGTGCAATAGAGATAATTGAAGTGAGCGAGTCGTCACCGCTCGATTTCTGCCTCAGCGGCCTTGGATTCGAAGTGCATCCGGACGAGTTCGACGAAACCCTGAACCTGGTAGACGCCCTTGATTTCATGGACTACAAGGCGTTTGCCGGTAAACCCGGAACCGTTTCGGGTGCTCCTTCGGAAGTGCTTGCAGACCTGCCGGAGTTCAAGGTGGCGTTCCGCAGGCTCTCCTCGCCCATAAAGGTTGGCGGAGAGTCTGACACGTTCGTACTGTATACCTGCGTTTCAGGTGCCGCTTCGTTGCAGATGGACGTGCTTGGGCGTACGGCTTCGTTCCCCTTAGCCTCCGGACGCACCGTCCTGGTGCCCGCAGAGTGCGGCGCCTTCGCCGTAGTGCCGGAAAAAGCGGGCACGGAGGTGCTTGAGACCACCGTTCCTCCGCGCCACGAGCGTGACGCCTATCTTGAAAACTGATTATCCTGCCAGATAGCAGATCCTGTGACCTTCCAGTGCAGACTGGAGGGTGAGCGAAGGAGTACCGCCGGTGGCCACTGCCTCAAAGAAGTCTTCCAGCATGGCGGCGTCGGCTCCTCCGTGAAGTCCTATGGCTTCCAGTCCCGAATAGTCCTCTTCCAGGACCGTTTCTCCGTCTTTGACGATGCGGATCTGCCACTTGTCTGCGACCAGTGTGCCCTGGCTTCCGTTGATGATGGTGGTGCGGCCTTCTTTCATTGAAGTGCCGTCAAGATGCATATCCAGATGTATGCCTCCGGTGAGCTCCACCGATACGTCCTGGGTGTCGTAAACATCGTTGTCACAATGATATACGCATCTGCCCCAGCGGCCGCTGCGAAGCTCTTCGTCTATTACTTCGTCGAGGGTTCCGCCGTCGGGGACGTCGAATCCGTCTATCCATTCGCGACGCTCCTTGTACAGCTTTACGGCAGAGTAGGGGCAGTCGCTTATGGGGCAGCCAAGGCAGCGCTCGGGCGTGCCGGGGGTGGGCTTGAATTTGTCTATGCGCCCGGTGCTGTTTACCCAGAGTGCAGTCTGTCCGGTGAGCCAGACGATGAAATCTGCGTCGTGGCAGCACTTGGACAGGAAAATCGGTCCAGCCTGGTCGCGCCTGGACCAGAGGCCGCGCACGAAGGTGTGCGCCATTCTGTCCGGGCCCACGTGCTCAGTGTGGTCTATGGACAGGATGTCTCCTACGGCTCCTGACTTTACCAGATTCCTGATGCGGCGGAAGTACTTGTGGAAACGCATCTCCAGGCAAGGGGTGATGTGCACTCCGTACTGCTCTGTTGCGGCTATCAGCTGAAGATATGCTCCCTCCGATATGGAGACGGGCTTTTCCAGAAGGATATGCCAGCCGTGGTTGGCAGCCAGCAGCGACAGCGGGAGGTGCAGCCTGTCCGGAGTGGCTATGATGGCGGCTTGCGCCTTGGGCTTGGTGGCGAAGAACACTTCGGGGTCTTCGAAGCACGCTTCCTGCGGCACCCCGCAAATCCTGGATGCAATCTGCAGGCGCAGGGGCTCCGGGTCCACGACGTACTTCACCTGCACCCATTCGGGAAGGCAGGAGAGATACTTGCGGGCGCGGTTGCCGACGCCTATTACCGCTATCTGGATTTGTTTGTGCATGTGCAGAGGAGTGATATCACAAGACCTATCAGGGCCACGGAGACTGTTACCAGAACTATGTCAAATGCCTTTACTACAACGGGATACGAATCTACCAGATAGTTGCCCGGCATCTTTACCATACCCAGGTGCTGCTGGAGCAGGGCGAGAGCCAGGCCCGCCACCAGGCCGATGACCATTCCCAGTAGAGAAACAAGCCAGCCCTCAAGCACAAATATGCGGCGCACCATAGAGTCTGTGGCGCCCATAGCTTTGAGGGTCTCTATGTCATCGCCCTTTTCAATTATCAGCATAGAAAGGGAGCCGAAGATGTTGAGGGCGACTATTATGACGACGAAGATGAGGATGAGGAAGACTGCTGCTTTCTCATAGCGCATCATCTTGTAGAGCGTTGGCTGCTGCTGGTATTTGTCCAGAAGGACGCACTGGTCCTTATAGTCCCTGCGGAAGCGGCGTATGGCTTTTGGACTGTTGTCTTTGAGGTTGATCTCTACTCCGCTCACTTCTTCTCCCTTGCTGCCCAGAAGCTGGCGCATTGTGTGCAAGGGGATGATTATCAGGCTTTTGTCTGCGTCGCTGCTGATGCTGGCAAGGCCTGCGGGCAGAAGCGACTCGCTGTTGGCGGAAGCCGCTGGATTGGACAGGGAGATGCTGCCTCCGCGCTCGGGATAGTAAAGCACAAGCGGGTCTACGAATCTGGGATGCACCCCGAGGCTGTGGGCCAGGCCTGCGCCGACTATCGCCGCAGGGCGGTCTCCTCTGTAAAGCTCGAGTTTACCCTCGTAGATGTGCTTGTCAAGTTTACCTAAAGACACGTAATCGTCTTCTACGCCTTTTGCGTGGGCTATGCTCTGCTTGTCTCCATATGTAAGGAACACATTGTCCTGAAGCGTGTAAAGCAGGCTGGATACGCGTGGATCCTCTGCCAGGCGGTCTACCAGAAGGGTATCGGGCTCAAAACGGGCGGAGCCGTCGGGAGCGGTGAGCAGAAGGTCGGGGTTGAGGTCTCCCACGTTCTGCTCTATGAGGCGGTCGAAACCGTTGTAGACGCTTAAGATAAGGACGAGCGCCGCGGTGCCGATGGCCATGCCGGCGGCGCTGATTGCCGAAATAACGTTGATGACGTTGTGAGACTTCCGGGCAAACAGGTACCTTCCCGCTATGAAGAGCGGCAGGTTCATTTGCGGAGGAGCTCGTCTATGTGCTCGGCGTAGTCGAGCGAAGTGTCAAGCAGGAAGTCTATCTCCGGAACAATGCGGAGCTGGGAGGCTACCTTGTTGCCGAGCTCGCCGCGGATTTCGCGCTTGTTCTCTTCAATGATCTTCATTACGTCCGCCTGCTTTTCTGAGGGGAAGATGCTCACGAAGACCTTGGCGATGCTGAGGTCGGGGCTTATGCGAACCTCGCTCACGGTTACCATTGCCCCTCCGAAGGCGGAGAAGCCACGGCTGCGGATGATCTCCGCAAGGTCGCGCTGCAGCTGCCTGGCGACCTTGAGCTGGCGGGTGCCGGCGGGTTTGTTATCCGATGACATTGATGATGTAGTAGTCTTTCTTACCCTTCTGGACAAGGATGTACTTGCCGTCTATTATGTCTTCCTGGGTGAGCTGTCCGGCGAAGTCGGTAAACTTCTCCTTGTTGACGCTCAGGCCGTTGTTCTGGATCATCTTGCGTGCCTCTCCCTTGGAGGGGAAGATGGCGGTCTCTACTGCCAGGGCGTCCAGGATGCCCAGCGGAAGAAGGCTGCGGTTTACCTCGAAGGAGGGTACGCCGTCGAACACCTCGAGGAAAGTCTTCTCGTCAAGGCTCCTGAGGTCTTCTGCCGTGGCTTTGCCGAAGAGGATGCCGGAGG
>JAGCCD010000251.1 GCA_017651785.1 Bacteroidales bacterium | reverse complement strand
CGTGGCAGCCACTGCGAAAATCAACAAGAATTTTTTCATACTACTTTGTGTTTAAAAGATGATATAATTAGTTATGGTTCAATGCATTGTCTATCAAGCTCAGGATGTAGTCCAACTTTGCCTTCCCCTCTTTCTTCTGCCCGCCCCGCACAGATTTGAGGGACTTGCGAAGATGCAGCAGCGCATTGTAGCACACTGCTTCCGTTTCCTGCGTGTACTCCGTGGGAACGGCTGTTACGCTCAGCGATATGCCCCTGTTGGAAGCGTCCTTTTCCTGCGCTTTCATTACCGGGCTGCGGCCAAACAGTGAGGCGGCATACTGGGCTATCATCATATCCTCTCCCGGAACGATGTCTTTGCCCGAGCGAAGGTCTTTGAGCAATATGTCTTCTATGTCTTGAAGCGCCGACTCCAGCGGATAAGCGTCCGGAACCAGCTGGGAAGACATTGCCAGAACATCGTAACGGGAGGCAAGGCGGGACTGGGTCCAGCCAAAGAGGCGGGAGGCGACACTCACGTCCCTGTTGGCGCCGGCAAGGTGCAGCAGCTCGCTCTTGTCGTCCATCCAGTAGAAGTGCTTCCAGCTGTTCAGGATGAGGGAGAGCGCCTCTTCCTGCGTGCGGGCAGGCACAGCCCTGTACTTGGGCGTGGAGCGGTTGTCGGTCATAAGGCCGCCCACCTGGGCAGCCAGGGTTGCAACTACGCGGTCTACGCCAAGGAAAACGTAGTCTGCAAACAGGTCTTTGTACTCCTGAGACACGTCGTCCGAATCTATCCACTCTGCGGCGTTGGCGGCGACCCACTGGAGGCGGGCGATTACCGTACGATAGGTCTCGAACGGGTCGTTGCCAAGGTCTCCGGAAAGCCCGCGGGGGTCTGAATTGCCGCGCACGTTGGGCAGATACAGGTACTCGGGCTGGCCGTAATGGCCCGACAGCCAGGCATCGCGGTCAAGGGTATCGTCGTAAATCCAGCGGATGGCGTACTCGTCATATGCGCCCAGGCGTGATACCACGGTTGCGACCCCCTTCTCCTTGTCTCCGGGCTGTGCAAGCAGGTTGAAGATCACGGCATCCGTAACCGAGGCTGTGATTCCGTGCTCGCGCGTAAACGCAGCATCCCTAAGCTGCTCCGGGGAGTAGGCATAGCTTCCCGCAAAGTTGCGAAGGAGCCCCAGGCACTGGCCGAACACCGTCATTGTCTGGGCCTTGAGCACCTCTGCAACGGCATCCTGCGGCAGGTCATAACTTCTGTAGCGGGTGTCTACATCGCTTATGTACACCATTCCTTCGCGGCGCGCCGACGCCACAAAATCATCGGGCACGCTTATGCAGAAGGAGATGATCTCTCCGGTCTGGGGGTCTGTTGAGATATTGGCGCCCAGAGACTTGCCGGAGCCCTGTATCACAGTGTTAACCAGAGGGTTGCAGGCGTTGAACCCCTCGGCCGGGAAAGGCTGCACCGCAACGATGTCGCCAAGTCCGGCCTGCCGGAAGGCGCGGTTCCACTCCAGCATGCCGTCTCGCACCGCCGCATACCAGGGCGCCGCCAGCAGAGTGTCTACGTAGACCTCTATTTTACGGCCTCCGGAAAGGTTCCAGCGGGATACCCAGCTACGATTTCGGTAGCCCTGCGAATCCGGGTCTATTGAAGGATAGCTCACGGTACGCGCGCCTATGCGGTCGTCTGCCTTGAGCGGCGCCAAAGTGCTCTCCGGCAGCAGCGTGAGGCAGGTTTCTACGTCTCCGGAGAATTTGTACGAGCCCGGCATCTCCCCAAAGAGCCCTCTGAGCTTGAGGTCATAGGTGAGCGTGCGCAGAACCCCTACGCTGCCGGGGCAGGCGGTAACGTCTTTGGTGGCGCTGAGTTCCTTTTTGTATGTAGACGTGGAGACGGAGTAATCGCCGTACGCAAGCCCCTTGAGGTCGGCGATTTTCTTGTCTGCGGGGTCAAGCAGCTTGTCTGCCTCCACCACGAATGCCGTACCGTCTGCATTGCGATACTTGATTGGAAGGGCGATGGCTATGGCGTCCGCACGCGCGTTGCGCATAGACTCCACTATTGATGAGTCTGCTGCAAGGAAAGGAGGGGCCGGGTGAAGGAAGAGCAGCAAAGAGTCTGTCCGGCCTATTCTGAAGGCCTGTCCGGCCGAAATGTCCTTGCCCACGGGGATAGACGGATCCGACGTGCTGCGGATATATGAGCTCACCAGCACGCGGCGTCCCACCAGGGAATCCGGTATCTCCAGCAGGAGCTTGTCTTTCTGGCGGAAGATGTTTACGAACGAACTGCGCTCCACCATACCCTTCGTGGCGCGGAACTTCTGATACGGAGTTTCCGCCCACAGCTGCAGGGTCAGGATGCAGAGGAGTATTACTGTAAGCGGTTTTCTCATTTGAGCGAAGTTCCGTAAGAAATGTAAGACTGCAACAGCTGGTAGTGCGCCTTGTCCAGGGGACTGGCCCCGCGGCTGCGGGACTTGAGCACGTCGTTTACACGCGACAGCACGGCGTATATGTCTGCCGTAGTGAGGTCTCCGCGGTTGAAGATGGCCCTGGGGAGCCACTCAAAGCCGCTCACAGTGCTGTATGCTCCCTCTGGGGCGGGGATTGAGCCCATCTGCAGGAAGGCAAGCACGAACTCTTTCTGATACATGCGCTGCTCCTTGGTGAGCTTGCGGCCGGGCTTTTTCCAGGTGTAGTCGAATATGCGGTCTACGCACTCGGAGAAGCCGAACTCGCGGGTGTCTACGCCGTCGGACATAGCGCACTGGTATGGCGCGCTGAGCAGCGAGGTGTAGATGGCCCTGCGGAGCGTAAATGCGGGAGAACCGATGACGGGAAGCTTGTCCAGCACGGCCTTGTCCTCTATCCAGTCAAGGTTGTCCAGCATGGAAAGGACCTCCTCAAGGCAGGCCTTCTGCTTGTCTGCGGGAACGTTCACGAAGCGCTTTTCGCCGTCTCCCGCCACCACTTCGTTGCGGTACATACCGCCGATATTGGCAAGGATATGTCCTGCATAGCGCATATACTGGTTAACTATGGCCTGATAGACGGAGGTGCGGTACTCGTACTCGGGATCCCCTTCCGACAGCCAGTCCATAAAGCCGTCCTTTACAACCTTGAGGTTGGAGATGCCGTAGCGGCTGGCCTTTATTACGTCGTCGCCCAGGTCTTCGTTCTGGTTGCGGGGATCGAAGAACTGGCCGTACATCTGCTGCTTGCCGTAGCGGTACCAGGGGGCGACCCTGAGAGAATCGGTAATCATCTGCTTGCAGATGGCGGCCTCCTGCGCAAAGTCCTTTGCCCCGGGAATGGGTTGATACCCCCAGCGTATGGCCCAATAGTCGTACTTGCCGAAGTCTGGAGGCGTGAGCTTTACATTGTCTCCGGGCTGAGCGACGTAGTTGAAGCGGGCGTAATCCATTATGGAATAAGTGGTTCCGTTCTCTGCCATGAATGCCGGGTCCCGCAGGCTCTCTACGGGGATGGAGGAGGAAGCTCCCATATTGTGCATAAGGCCGAGGCAGTGACCAACCTCGTGACGGATCACGTACTCAAGGGCGTCTCCAAGCTTCTCCCTGGGGATGTCCATTGTGCGGATGCTTGCATCTGCCGAGGCCGTTTGCACGAACATCCACTGGCT
>JAGCCD010000250.1 GCA_017651785.1 Bacteroidales bacterium | reverse complement strand
GATGATTGCGGTGGTGTCTTCTGCCTTGCGGCCGGTATCCTTAAGGTAGCGGCGCATGATGGCGCGGGTATTGAGGGCATGGAAAAGCGTCCTGCGCGGGAAATCGGGGATGCCGCCCACGTGGCATTCGGGAAGCATTTCGTCTGCCATGGGAGGGTCTGCAACGTATGCGATGCAGGGACCGAAGCGGGGCGTGAGGCCTTCCTCTTTCCTGAGTTTGTTGATGGTGTGGGCTATGTTGTCTCCTATGAGGGCGCTGAGGTTGCAGGCGTGATTGCCCTCGCGGCTTGAGGCAAGGACCTCACGCATATCTGCGTTTACGTTGTATACGCCAGTGACGCAGGGGGTGAACAGGCCGCCGCGGCACATCACTATGTCTATGCTTTCCAGGGGAATCTTATGCTCGCCCAGGGCGTTGATTATGGCGTCCGTGCGCATATGGTCCTGGTCCATGACGTCGGCGAAGCGGGAGAGTTCCTTTACGGTGTGCTCAAGCTTCCTTTCCAGTATGCATTTGCCGTCTTTGTATACGGCGAACTTTGTGGTTATGGAACCGGTGTTTACTACGAGGATTGTCCCGATTTGCGGTTTTGTTTCTGCCATGGCTATACTACGAAGGCGACTGCCTCTGCAATGGAGTTGAGCTTGACATCTACTGAATCTGCGCGGGAGGCAAGTACGCACGGCACTTTGGTGCCCACCAGCATTCCCGCCTGCTTTACGCCCTGAACCAGCTTGGTGTTGGTTTTCCAGAAGACGTTGGCGGATTCTATGTTGGGGAACAGCAGGCAGTCTGCGTCTCCTGCAACGGGACTGGCGAGTTTCTTGATTTCTACGGATTCCTTGTCTATGGCGACGTCGAGCGCCAGCGGACCGTCTCCTATGCAGCCGGGAATCTGGCCGCGGTCGCACATCTTGGCCAGCATTGCAGCCTCGATGCAGGCGGGCATGGAGTCCAGCATCTGCTCGGACGCAGCTATGAATGCAATCTTTGGTTTCTCTATGCCGAAGGCCTTGGCGACGGAGTTGATGTAGCCCGCGATCTTGACTTTCTGGCGGAAGTCCGGCTGGGGGATTACGGCCATGTCCGCCATGAACATCAGCTTGTGGTAATGGGGGCTCTCAAGCACTCCAACATGGCTCAGGAGGCCCTTGGGGGGCAGCAGGCCGGTTTCTTTGTTGAGGATGGCGCGAAGGAACTTGTCTGTGGAGCAGAGGCCCTTCATAAGGATGTCTCCCTCTCCGTCGTGCACCATCTTTACTGCCTGTGCAACAGCCTTGAGTTCTTCTTTTATGTCTACAATGGTGAATTTTGCGGCGTCTATTCCGGAGTCTGAACAGACTTTCAGGATAAGGCTTTGGTCTCCTACCAGGGTGACGTCCACGAAGCCGAGGTCTGAAGCCTTTGCGGCGGCCTCTATTGTGTGGCTGTCTACTCCCCAGGCGGCTACCATCCGCTTGCGGATACCCTTCGCCTTAAGGGAGGCGAAAAGGTCATTGAAAGAGGTAATCATTTGGTTATCAGTTATAATATGTGGTTATTAAGGTTTTCTACCTCTGTTATGTCCCACTAAGTTAAGAATTATTAAGGAATCCCCCAAAGTTTAAAGTGGAAAATTATTACCTTTGTACATTATGAAGACCATAAAAGAAGTACTTTACGACTGCCAGGCCAAAAAGACAGCCGTACTTGCCACCAACTTTTACAATTACGAAACCCTTGTGTGCGTCGCCCGCGCAGCACAGGCAATGCAGGCTCCCGTGATGCTGCAGCTCACCCGGTCGTCCATAGACTATATGGGCCTTCAGACTGCATATAAGATGGGTCGCCAGGTTTTGGCTGATTACGGCCTTCAGGGATATATCCACCTTGATCACGGCCCCAGCCTGGAACTGGTGCAGAGGTGCCTGGATGCCGGTTTTGACTCGGTAATGATAGACGCCTCGGAGAAGCCGTTCGAGGAAAATGTGGCTACGTCGGCAAAAGCGGTGGAAATGGCAAAGCCATACGGCGCCAACGTAGAAGCAGAGCTAGGCTATGTGGCCAAACTGGGTCAGGAACAGGGCGGCGGTTTCACCACGCCCGAGCAGGCCGTGGAGTTCGTAAACCGCACCGGAGTAGACGCCCTGGCCGTTTCCATAGGCTCGGCGCACGGATTCTACAAGCAGCCCCCTCATCTTGACATACCGCGACTCGCCGCCATCCACGCCGCCACTCCAGTGGCTCTCGTGCTGCACGGTTCCTCCGGCATCCCTCACGACCAGGTGCGTGAAGCGGTGGCAAACGGCATCGTTAAGGTAAACCTTGCAACTGAAATCAAAGACAATTTCATGCGCGCTCTCAAGAAAGTCCTTTCAGAGAGCGACGAGATAGACCTGCGCAAGGTCTTCCCCAAGGCTATGGATCCCGTTGTTGAGCTCCTCAAAGAGAAGTACGCCGTAACCGGGGCAAAGATATGATAGACACTCTTGTAAAAGAACAGCGCAGCTTTTTCGCAAGCGGCGCTACCCGGGACGTGAAGTTCCGCAAACAGCAGCTTAAGGCTCTGAGAGCCGCCGTCCAGAAGTGGGAAAAGCCCCTCTGCGACGCGCTCTGGACAGACCTGCACAAATCTTACGAAGAGGCCTTCATGACAGAGATGGGCCTGATTTATGGAGAGATTTCCGACGCTCTGAAGCACGTGGACAAATGGGTCCGTCGCCGCAAATGCCCCACGCCTCTTACGGGTGTGCCGTCTTCCAGTTATATCATCCGGGAGCCTCTGGGCTGTACTTTGATAGTGTCTCCCTGGAACTACCCGGTACAGTTGCTGCTCAGCCCCCTGGTGGGCGCCATATCCGCCGGATGCACCGCCATCCTCAAGCCTTCGCCGTACGTACCCAACGTGTCGGCAACGCTGCAGAAGATGATTGACGAGACCTTCGACCGTCGATATGTCGCTGTGGTTCAGGGTAATAGGGATGTCAATGCCGCCTTGTTCGCCCAGCGTTTCGACCTGGTGTTCTTTACCGGAAGCCCGGCTCTTGGCAAGGTGGTTATGGAGGCGCAGTCCAGGTACCTCACGCCGCTGGTGCTCGAGCTCGGAGGCAAGAGCCCCTGTATCGTAGATAAAGAAGCAGACGTGGCGCTGGCAGCCCGCCGCATTGTATGGGGCAAATGCCTCAACAGCGGGCAGACCTGCATCGCTCCAGACTATCTGTTCCTGCACGAGGATATCAAAGACGCTTTTGTAGAGGCTTTCAAAGCCGAACTGGCAAAGCTGTATCCGCAGGGCACGCAGGACTCCGATTACTATGTGCATATAGTCCACGACCGCGCCTTCGCCCGCCTTACTTCCTACCTGCAGGAAGGCACCATACTGGCCGGCGGCCGGTTCGACGCAGCCTCGCGCTGGATGGAACCCACTCTTCTGGACGGAGTGAGCCCGGACGCAAAGGTGATGCAGGAAGAGATATTCGGCCCGATATTCCCGATCATGACTTTCCGCAGCAGGTCCGAAGTCGAGGAGTTCGTCTGCAGCAGGGAGAAGCCCCTTGCATTTTACTACTTCGGCAAAAAGGCGGATGGCTGGAGCATCCTGTCGCACACAACCTCCGGCGGCGCCTGCATCAACGACGTCATAATGCACGTTGCCAACAGCAAGATTCCCTTCGGCGGCGTTGGCAACTCAGGAATGGGAAGCTACCACGGTGAGCGCAGTTTCCTTGCGTTCAGCCACGAGCGCTCGGTTCTGGTAACCCCCACTTGCATAGACCTTAAGTTCCGCTATATGCCTTACAAAATGTTCAAACTGGTGAAGAAGATG
>JAGCCD010000249.1 GCA_017651785.1 Bacteroidales bacterium | reverse complement strand
GACGACTTCATCTCCCGCACCAAGCTTTCCGACCTCGAGGCCGTTTCCAAGTTCGTCAAGGACAAATACGGCTACGAGACCGGTTCCTGGACAGATTTCCCCGCAAACGAGAACAACGCAAAGGTCCTCGCCCGCATAGAATGGAACATCAACGAGAACCACAAGCTCGCCCTGCGTTACAACTACACCATCAACAAGTACTGGAGCTCTCCTAACGCCACTTCAATGGACGGCGGCACCCGTATGAGCGGCGCCCGTATGTCACAGTATTCAATGGGATACGCCAACAACATGTATTCCATGCAGAACCTCGTGAACACCTGGTCCCTCGACCTCAACAGCCGTCTTGCTGACAACGTGAGCAACCAGTTCCTCGCCACCTTATCCAAGCTCGACGACGTCCGTGGTTCCAACTCCGCAGAGTTCCCCCACATAGACATCACCAAGGACGACAACAACTACATCTCCCTGGGTTACGAGCTCTTCACCTGGAACAACGCCGTGCACAACACCGTTGCCAACGTGAAAGACGACGTCACCTGGTACCTCGGCGCCCACAAGGTTATGGGCGGCGTGTCATTCGAGTATCAGATGGCAGACAACCAGTATATGCGTAACGGCTCCGGCTACTACCGCTACAACTGGGAAGACGGCATGAGCGTAGAGCAGCTCTTCGCCAGCACTCCCGAGGTGGTTTGCCTTACCTACGGTTACGACAAGACCGGCGACGGCCAACCCGAGTTCGCCCCTGCAGCCCGCGTACAGTTCTATAAGGCAGGCATTTACGCACAGGACGAGTGGAGCGCATCAGACAACTTCAAGCTCACCGCAGGCCTCCGCGTAGACGGTCTCTTCTTCAACAACGCAGACCTTCTCCGCAACAACGCAATCTACGACCTCAAGTACTATCCCAAGGCATACGACTACACCGAGCAGCACATAGACACCGGCAGATGGCCCAACTCCTCCATCACCCTGTCTCCCCGCGTCGGCTTCAACTGGGACGTCCTGGGCAACAAGACCCTCAAGGTCCGCGGCGGTACCGGCCTCTTCAGCGGCCGTCTCCCCCTGGTGTTCTTCACCAACATGCCTACCAACGGCGGTCTGGTTCAGTACCAGGCACAGATCAACGCCAAGAACGCCACCGCCAACGGATTTGATATGAGCACCTTCAACGGCGGCCTCGTCACCGACGCTTCCGGCAACGCCACCATCAAGGCTCTCTACGACAAGCTCGTCTCCCTGGGCTATCCCGCCACCGTCAATTCAGACATGGGTACCATTCCCAGCGCGGTTAACGGCGTAGACCCCAACTTCAAGATGCCTCAGGTCTGGAAGAGCTCCCTGGCTATCGACTATTCTTTCCCTACCGCATTCCCGTTCTCGATCTCTGCTGAGGGTATCTTCAACAAGACCATCAACGCAGTATGCATTTCCGACTGGAGCATGCAGAACGTCGGCGGTTTCGCCCGTCTTAACGGCGCAGACAACCGTCCCCTGTATCCCAGCCAGTACCGCACCGCCATCAACGGCGAAGGCGTAGACAAGCACACCAAGGCTTTCGTCCTTGAGAACACCGACAAGGGTTACGGCTGGTCCGCCAACGTTTCCGCCAAGATGTCCCCCGTTCCCGAGGTGAGCCTCTTCGCTTCATACACCCACACCGTGAGCAAGGAAGTCACCGGCATGCCCGGTTCCGCAGCCGAGTCCGCATTCACCTATGTGCCCACTCATGAGGGTCCCAACTACATCCCTCTGCACAACTCGCAGTACGTAACTCCCGACCGTGCCGTGGCATCCCTCACCTTCCACGACAAGGGCGGCAGCCACTACAGCCTCATCTATGAGGGCTGGAAGGGCGGCTACAAGTACTCCTATATGACCACCAACGATATGAACGGAGACGGCTACGCCTACGATGCTGTCTACGTTCCTACCGACGAGCAGGTAGCCAACAGGGAGTTCCGCTTCGTCTCCCAGGACGACGCAGAGCGCTATATGGCATTCGTCCACAACGATGCATATCTCTCCACCCACCAGGGCCAGTATGCAGAGGCATACAGCGTCTATTCCCCTTGGGTGCACAGGCTCGACGTGAGCTACAAGCACGACTTCAAGGTGAACATCGGCAAGACCGTCAACATCCTCCAGCTCTGCCTGGATGTGAAGAACGTCCTTAACCTCTTCAACTCCAGCTGGGGCGTGAGCAAGTACCTCAATCCCGCCATCGGTTCCGAGGCCAAGATCCTCAAGTACGAAGGCGTAGACGCAGATGGCTACGGCCTCTTCTCAACCCCCGCCGCAATCAACGCCAACACCCAGACCTTCGTGCCCAACCACGCTCTCGGTCAGTGCTGGTACGCTTCCGTGGGTATCAAGTACATGTTCAACTAATAAGCGGCTAAAATCATGAAACTCAGATATTTATTCGCCACGTTGGTCGCCGCGCTCACAATCTTCGCCGGCTGCGAGCCCGAGGCCGACCATTTCCTTGAAGAGGTACAGGTGTCATCCTCCTACCTCGCATTCCCCGCAGGCGGCGGCTCAGTGCCCGTCACCGTCACGGCCATCGCCGACTGGACTGTAAAAGACCTTCCCGAGTGGATCTCCGCCAGTGCCAAGGCCGGCGCCGCAGGAGAGAGCACCGTCAATTTTACCGCTACTGCCGCCACCGAGACCCGAGAGGCCAGCTTCTCCATCGAATGCGCAGGCAAGTCCCAGACAATCAACGCCATACAGGTTACCGAAAAGGTCGAGCCCAAGCTCACATCCATGAAGGATGTCATTGAGGCAGGCGCAGGTAATTTCCGTATCTGCGGTACCGTTACCAAGATTGCAAACACATCCTACGGCAACTGGTATCTCAACGACGGCACCACGGATGCAAACGACGGCCTGGGTATCTATGTCTATGGTACGCTGGACAAGAAGGGCAACACCTGGAGCAAGGATCCCGCCAAGGAGAACATCAACTGCCCCGGCAACCCCGACGCATGGGAGTTCGCCGTAGGTGACAAGCTTACTGTCGAAGGCCCTTATTCCTTCTACAACGGCACCACTCCCGAGATGGTTGACGTAACCGTCATCTCCATCGAGCGTTCGCTGATCTCCGTCGATTCCATCGAACTCCTCGGAGTCGCAGAGGGCGCCGGAGTGACCGAATTCCCCAAGGAGGGCGGCTCCATCAAGGTCACCCTCAAGAACAAGGGCGAGGGCTTCCACGTGGTCATCCCCGAAGAGGCCAAGAGCTGGCTGCACATAGAAGACTTCGGTTCCGACTATGTGACCCTGACCGCTGACGCCAATGAAGGCGGTGACCGCAAGGTCTCCGTGTCCTTCACCACCACCGCTGACGGCGTGGCTTACTCCTGCGAGCAGGAATTCACCCAGCCCGGCGCCATCCTCGAGGT
>JAGCCD010000248.1 GCA_017651785.1 Bacteroidales bacterium | reverse complement strand
CCATAAAGAGCGGCTCAAACGGCAAGTACACGGTGACGGTCGACGAAAGCGACGTATATACAGAACGCACAGCGCGCATAACGTTCAACATCGACAGCTCGGAACATAAGGTCGTAGTCGTTCAAGAGCAGCAGGACCTGCTCGTCTTCGGCGACGAGGCAGGACTCCGCAACTATGTCTACGGCTTCTACAACTATCTCCCAGACTATAGCAACGCCCACAAGATCAATACGATGCACGACCATTCGGCAAAGATGAACATCGGCACGTACGAGCAGGGCGCCTACACGGTCAGCACCTCCACTTCCTGGAGCTGGAGCAGCATACGCAACGTCAATTACTTCATCAAGTACAACGACGACCCTTCGGTGCCGGAAGACATACGCAACAACTACACCGGCATCGCCAAGTTGTTCCGCGCCCTTCTCTATTACGACAAGCTTGTCACCTATGGCAACGTGCCCTGGATAGACAAGCCGCTAGACCCCACCGACGAGGAACTCTACAAGACCCAGGACAACCGCGACGTGATCATCAGCAACATAATGGAAGACCTGGACTATGCCGCGGACAACATCCTGACCACGTCCATCACGCCATATTCCAACACGGTCAACAAGTGGACGGCGCTGGCACTGAAGAGCAGGATCTGCCTTTTCGAAGGCACGTTCCGCAAGTACCACGCTTCTGGAAGCGCCTATGGCAGCAAGTACCTCCAGGGCTGCACCATATCCGCTGACGAGTTGCTGCAGGCTGCTGCCGAAGCGGCGCTCCGCGTTATGAACGAAGGCCCTTACAAGCTCCACACGGGCACTGCTTATGAAGCGGGCGGCCGCGGCGCCTACCGCGACCTCTTCATCAGCGACAACCCCGTCACGGAGGAGGTGATGCTCGCATACTCCCAGAGCAAGGACCTCTCCGTGCTGGGCGAGGCCAACTGGTACTACAACTCCACGTCCTACGGCCCCCACCTGTCGATGACGCGTTCCTTCGCCAAGACCTATCTCAACATAGACGGTTCCATCTATCAGGAAAAGACTGCCGCAGGCGCCTACAAGTCGTTCATCGAGGAGACCAAGGACCGTGACGCCCGCCTGTGCCAGACCATACGAGGCGCGGACTACACCCGCAAGGACAAGTCCGGCACCTATGTGAAGACTCCTGCCGATATGAGCCTGTCGCTGACCGGCTACCAGTACACCAAATATGTAATGGACGACTCCGGCTACGACAACGCCCGTTCCAACGACAACGACGTGCCCCTGTTGCGTTTCGCCGAAGTGCTGCTCAACTATGCCGAGGCGAAGGCTGAACTCGGCACCATCACGGATGACGACTGGTCCCGCACCGTCGGCGCCCTGCGCCGCAGGGCCGGCATCACCGGAGGCGACCTCGACAGGCTGCCCACCGTGGTGGATACCTACCTCCAGCAGACGTTCTATCCCAACGTCAACAACCCCGTAATCCTTGAGGTCCGCCGCGACAGGGCCATCGAACTCATACTCGAGGGCTTCCGTCTGGACGACCTCAAGCGCTGGGCCTGCGGTAGCAACTGGCAGAACGTGCCCTGGGACGGCGTGTACATCCCGGCGCTCGACGCTCCCGTCGATCTCAACGGCGACGGAGTGTTCGACGTCTATGTGACCGCCGATCCCGATTACCAGAAGAACGGCACGCACAAGTCCATCACGATGACGCTCAACGACCACCAGAAGGCGGTCAAGGTATCCGACGACCCCGCGGGCGGCTACCTGCTCGGATACGATATGCCGCGCAAGTGGAACGACAATATGTATCTCTACCCCGTGCCGGAGAATGTGATCCAGAAGAACGACGCCCTCAAACAGAACCCCGGCTGGTAACGATTAATACTGTTTACGATGAAAAAGCTTAACATTATATTCCTCACCGTTTTAGCTCTCCTGTCCGTGGCCTCCTGCGTGAAGCCTAAGATTTTAGTGAACGCCGATTTCACCACCAACAAGCAGGTCTATGAGCTGAACGAGGACGTGGTTGTGACCAACGTATCCACCGCCACCAACGACATCATCGTGGCGTGCAAATGGGAATGGGGCTCCGAATACAAATGGGGCAAGCAGCTCACCGATCCCATCTCTTTCGACTCCGTGGGTGAGAAGGAAATCCGGCTCACCGTAGTCACCGACAGCGGCGTGTCCGGCACCTGTACCAAAACCATCACCGTTCAGGACACCAACAAGCGGCCGAACGCCGACTTCAGCTGGACTCCTGCCAACGGAATTAAGGCTGGAGACGAAGTCCAGTTCACGGACAAGTCATCCGATCCAGACGGCTCCATAGTGGCCTGGGAGTGGAAAATGGGCTCCAACGTGGTCACTGAGCAGAACCCCAAATATGTCTTCAGCGAGTTCGGCGACATAGAGGTCACCCTCACCGTCACCGACAACCAGAAGGCCAAGGGCTCGGTCACGAAGACCGTCCACGTGGCCAAGAGCACCAATTCGCTCGAACTGCTGTGGGCACAGCCTTACGACAGCGACAGCCAGGCCTACGTGAAGTTTGCCTCTCCCGCCACCAATGCCGACGGCAGTATGGTATATGCATTCTCCAGCGGCCTGCACCTGGTGGCTTTCAGCTCCGGCGGTGAGCAGAAGTGGAGTTTCGACGGCAACGTCCACGGCCCCAACCCTCTCTCCAACGACGGTTCCAAGACAGGCAGCTCATGCACGCCTGCTGTGGATGCGGACGGCACGGTCTATTTCGCAGTGGCCTACAACGAACTGGACTACAAGGCGACCACCAGCGAGTCCGGCGTCTTCGCAGTCAATCCCGACGGCAGCCAGAAGTGGTATTTCTCCTATGGCAACGCCCGTTTCATCAACGTGATTCCGCTGGTCCTGGACAGCAAGCTGTTCTTCACCACCAAGTACAATCCGGAGAAGGCCAACTATCCGGCACTGTGGGAGGTGAGCAACCTGGAAAACGGCTTCTTCCTGAACAAGGCGGACGGT